>DEAY01000204.1:1003-1307 GCA_002348345.1 Verrucomicrobia bacterium UBA2970 | reverse complement strand
GACACCGACCCATCCACGTGAATGCTCACTTCGATGTGAGAGCAAAACCCAGCGAGATGTTCGTCGATCGAATTATCCAGAACCTCGAAGACGCAGTGGTGGAGCCCGTTTTCATCCGGATCACCAATATACATTCCCGGGCGCTTGCGAACGGCCTCTAGCCCCTCCAACTTGTCGATTTTCGAAGCATCGTATTTTGCCTCCGCTCCTGATGGAACGTTGGTACCAGCATCACCGGTGGGTGTTTCTTGATCGGAATCCATAAACCACGGAAAAGCCCTTCTTGGCCCCTCAAAAATAAGAA
>DEAY01000204.1:537-671 GCA_002348345.1 Verrucomicrobia bacterium UBA2970 | reverse complement strand
CGGAATTTTACCAAGCTACCGAGCTTTGGACAATAAAATATATGAGCAAATGCTGTGCCGAGACCAAATTCCCTGTAATCGCTCCATTGTATGGGCGTGCGGATCTCAACTCGTCCAGCAGCCACCCATCCCGA
>DEAY01000204.1:0-195 GCA_002348345.1 Verrucomicrobia bacterium UBA2970 | reverse complement strand
GGTTCCGATTCGGCAAATCGGATGCCCTCTCCCTCAAGGCACTAAAACCAAGGGCTCCCGCCCTTCACCGGGTTCGCTCTCCCGACCTACAGCGGTTGAGAGCATTCCCGCCCTCGATCCGCCCCGATCCGATCTCGCCCGAATTGCCTTGATTATTCTCACCCTCATCGGAATCCTTCATGTAACCAGCAAAAA
>DEAY01000282.1:576-5983 GCA_002348345.1 Verrucomicrobia bacterium UBA2970 | reverse complement strand
TTTTTTTGTCAATTTTTTGGTCACAAAAATGCGCTTTTTCTGATTATTTTGATCAATTTTCACAGGAAATATTTTGTGCAAATCCCACGCTTTTACACGATTTTTCACGCATAAAACTGTTTTTAACACTCTTTTGCATCAAAAACCCCTTTGATTTGGCATTTTTTGCATGGCATAAAAGTTGCATAGGGGGTTTCGCATGACTCGGTTCTACGGAGCCGATAACCCAAAATCAAACTGTAAACTAAAAGAACCATGAAGAACCAAAAAGGATTCACCCTGATTGAGTTGCTGGTGGTCATTGCCATTATTGCGATCCTCGCTGGCATGCTTTTGCCAGCGTTGTCTCAAGCCAAGGCAAAAGCAAAAACCGTCCATTGCAGCAACAACCTGCGTCAGTTGGGTCTCGCGATGATTCTCTACACCGATGATACCGAGTTTTATCCCGGCCATTACGATACTCGCCGGAGCGTCATTGTCTGGCCTGGAAGGGTGTTTCCGTATGTCGGAACCCGCGATTTGTTTTTTTGCGGTCAGAACAAACCGATCTTTCAATGGAAAACGAATGATCTCTCAGGGAATCAGTTTCCTTTTAATCTGAGATCTACGAGTGGTTTTAGTTACGGCTATAACGATTGGGGGGTTCAAGAATTGACGAGACCCCACCTTGGTTTGGGAGGGCATATCGGGGATCCTAATGACGGGGAGTTGAAAGCAACCAAGGTTTTGGTGCCTTCGGATATGGTGATCGTTGGCGACAGCAAATCAGATCTCAATTGGGATACGGCCATTGATCCTGCAGACCTGGTTGACCACGAATGGCCGAGCAAACGGCACAGTTTGGGGGCCAATATTGTTTTTGGAGATGGACACGTGGAGTGGGATCGACAGGAAGATTGGGTGGCGGCCACTGACGAAGCGAGGCGACGATGGAACAACGACAACCTGCCTCATCGGGAGCACTGGTAGCGCGATGGAACAAAAGCGCTCTTGTGGTGGGCTTGTGAAGGGGGCATCGGAGGAGCCGGGAAGAGGGGGGGAGGCCGACATCGTTCGGGGTTCTCCAGACTGATGGATTCCTGCTTTGAGTCCCTCGGGATCCCGATCAGGGGGCGACCTTCTGGAATCCGTTCGGGTGGCACGCGGGTCAAATCGGATTGGGTTTCCGCGCGAGTGGGTTTCCTTTCTTGCCTTTCGCGGGGAATCCGAGTTCGATGGAGCCTCTGATGAAGGCGTCATCCTATTTCCTCGGTCTTTCCTTCATGATTGTTTCCGCATTGGGAGCCGAGCGAGGTTCAGGGATGGGGCAGCTTCACTTTGGCTGGGCCACGATCTCCATTACACCGGATCAGCCGGTGGCGATTGCCGGTCAGTATCATACCCGCATTAGTGGGGTCGCTCACGATCCGGTTCAGGCGACGGCCCTGGCGATTGAAACGAAGAACGAGTTGGGTTCGGTTGATCAGGCGGTGCTTGTTTCTTGCGATCTCGTGGGCATTCGCAAATCGATTCAGACTCAGGTCCGGGAGCAAGTTGCGAAACAAATCACCGAGCTTGATCCGGAAAAAATCTTTCTCACCGCGACCCATAGTCACACCTCGCCCGCCCTGACCGATTCCCGGGAAACCAATCTCCATCCGCATGATTTTATGGGAAGTTGGGCCTACCGGATCCCGCCGGATCAGGAACGTGTCATGCTCCCTCGCGCCTACGGTTCCCTGTTGGTGGCCCGCTTGAGCCGAATCGTCATTGAGGCGTGGAATCAGCGGGAACCCGGGGGGATGAGCACGGCGCTGGGGCATGCCCTCGTTGCCCGGAATCGGCGGGCCGTCTACGCCGACGGAACGGCTCGAATGTATGGAGGTACGGAGGCGGCGGGGTTCTCTCACCTTGAAGGGGGGAGCGATCATGCTGTGGACTTGGTCTGTTTCTGGAGGGGAGGCACCTTGCGGGGGTTGATGATCAATGTCTCGTGTCCGTCTCAGGAAGTGGAGGGCGAAACCTACCTCTCTGCTGATTTTTGGTATGATACCCGTCGGAGGCTTCGGGAAAGGTTTTCAGCGGATCTCAATATTCTCTCTCTCTGTGGTGCGGCCGGAGATCAATCTCCCCATTTGATGTGGAACCGGAACGCGGAAGGCAGATTACGCGATCGGGCAGGCCGCAGTCCGCGTCAAGAGATTGCGCATCGGCTGCTGCGTGCGGTTGAGGAAGCGATGCCCCGGGCCGAGGAGGAGATCCACCGCCAATTGCCTTTTGAACATCGAGTCCAGAGAGTGCCGCTTCCTGTTTGGAAGGTGTCAGACGAACGATATGCCGAAGCACGCAATCGCTTTGAGTCGGGGAAGAATCGGACCGACGAGTTGGCGAGTCATGAGTACATCGAGTGGCGGGTCAGCCGTACCCTCATGAATCGCTTCGAGCACCAAAAGGAAGACCCTCACTATCATGCCGAGCTGCACTTTTTGCGGCTTGGCGACCTGGCCATCGCCACGAACCCCTTTGAGCTTTACACGGATTATGGGATTCGAATCAAAGCGCGGAGTCCCGCGAGGCAAACCATGATCATCCAACTCGCGGCTGCCTGCGGAGGGTATCTCCCCACCGAGCGAGCGGTTGCCGGAGGAGGATACAGCGCCCGCATTGTTGACGGCGTGGTGGGCCCCCAGGGCGGTGATGTGCTGGTGGAGCAATCCGCAAGGGTGCTAAGCGATTTGTGGCAGGGCTCCCATTGAGCCGGGTGGTGCCGGAGTCTCGCTGCGAGCGGGAGGAAGCGGGGATCGTGGTGAGCCGCTTTGACGCTCCGAGGGTCGGTGAGCCGATCCATTCGCCTCCCCATGGGAGGAGGCGATCAGCTCGGAGATGACGTGACCATGGACATCGGTGAGACGGAAATCTCGACCATTGAAGCGGTAGGTGAGCTGTTCATGATCTAGACCGCAGCAGTGAAGCAGGGTCGCATGCAAATCGTGAATGTTGACCCGGCGTTCGACCGCTTGATAGCCGACTTCGTCGGTCATTCCCACGTGAGCGCCGCCTCGGACGTTTCCTCCGGCAAACCACCAGGTGAAGGCGTTGGGGTTATGATCACGTCCCGTGCCGCCTTTCTGGGAATCTGAGGTGCGGCCGAATTCGCCGCCGCAAATCACCAGGGTCGATTCGAGCAGTCCACGGTCCGCCAGGTCCTGGAGCAGTGCGGCCATTCCCTGATCCGTTTCCATGGCGAAGTGCCGATGATTGCTGTCAATATTGTTATGGCCGTCCCAACTCTTTGCATTCTCGGTGCCGCCACTGAAGATCTGAATGAATCGGACTCCTGACTCAACCAGTTTTCGGGCCAGCAGGCATTGGCGGCCAAAATGCCGGGCGGTGGGGTGTTCCAATCCGTAGAGGCGCCGAGTACGGTTCGATTCGTTCTCAATCGAGAAGATGTCCGGTGCTTCCGTTTGCATTCGAAACGCCAACGCCATGGCTTCGATTCTAGCGGAAAGTTCCGATTGATCAGGGTAACGAGCTTGATGCTTTCGATTGAGTGTTTCGACCAGGTTCAGGAGCGAGCGTTGTCTCTTTTGGCTGACGCCTCCCGATCGCCTCAGATTGTTCACTGGCGTAGGGCCGTTCTTGAGTCGTGTTCCTTGAAAGACGCTCGGCAGAAAACCGTTCCCCCAGTTTTGTGCTTGGTTCTTGGGTAAGCCTCGCCCTTGGGCATCGGTCATCGCGATGAAGGCCGGCAGGTTTTGATTCTCGGTTCCCAATCCGTAGGCGATCCAGGATCCGACGCAGGGAAAGCCCATGCGACTCATTCCCGTGTTCATTTCAAAGAGTGCGGGACTGTGGTTGTTCGACCGGGAGTAGCAGGAGTGCACGAATGCCAGTTTGTCGATCTGACGATTGAGAAAGGGAAAGATCTCGGAGGACCAGGATCCCGACTGACCATATTGCTGAAAGGCAAAGGGTGAGGCAAGTAGCTGGCCGCTGGTCTCGAAGAACCCCCTTCGCGGGTCGGCTCCCCGGAGCGCTTGACCGTGGCGCCGCTGGAGCTCTGGTTTGTAATCCCAGGTGTCCACCTGACTAGGACCTCCATTAAGCACTATCCAAATCACGCTCTTGACCCCCTGAAAATGGGGGGGGCGCGGTTTCATCGGTGCGGTCGTGTGGTCGAGGGCGTGAATGAGATCGAAGGCCACGGCCCCGGCTCCCAGCCCGACTCGTTGAAGCCATTGCCGTCGATCCCAGGACGGATTGAGTTCATTCGACATAAAGAAACTCGTTGAGGCAGAGCAACGCCTGACAGAAATCACGAACGAGTTCGAGGGATCCCGCGTTAAAAAAGGGTGTCCCGATCGCTCGTTCCGCCGGCGTGGGTGGTCGTCCCAGCGCCCAAACATAGGCCTGGTGAATCCGGTCTTCAGGGCTGGGTCCCGATGCATGCAGCACGCGGTCGGTGAAGGCGTGAACCAGGGAATCGACGAAGGGGCTATTCAGCAGGGCGAGTCCCTGCGGTGCGGTGGCCGTGGCAGGGCGCGTCCCGAGCGGCTGCAACGCATCGGGGGCGTCAAAGAGTTGAAGCAATGGGATCCGCTTCGATCGCTTGACCCGCAAGTAAACACTTCTTCGCGGGGCGTTGGGATCGGGTTCACTGGGACCGTGGAGGGTTCGGTCCAATTGACCGCTGACTTGCAAGAGTGAATCTCGGATGGCTTCCGCCTCAAGTCGACGAGGAGAGCGACGCCAATGCAGACGATTGTGGGGATCGACTCGTTGGTGGGATTCGAGGGAGGGGTTCGTCGCCGCGGAATCGTAGGCTTGTTGAAACGTGGCACTGGTGGCGATCAGCCGATGGATGGGCTTGAGCCGCCACTGATGTCGAATCAACTCCGAAGCGAGCCATTCCAGCAGGTCGGGATGAGTGGGTTCTTCACCGTGGCGACCGAAGTCGTTTGGGGTGGCCACAATGCCCCGGCCAAAGTAGCCCTGCCAGAGACGGTTAACGATCACTCGTGCCAGCAGGGGGCCAGCTCCATGGGGCGTATCGGTGATCCACCTCGCCAGTGCCGCTCGTCCGTTCTCCCCGGAATGGCGGTGAGGAGGGGCCTCAAGACTCCGAGGGGTGAGAACACCAGGAAAGGCGAGGGAGACCACCTGTCGAGGTCGGTCCGGATCCCCTCGTTCGAGGAATCGCATGGTGGCTTCGATGCTCGGCAGGTTTCGAAATGATGGTTCGGAAACGACGACCATCGGAATCCGTCCATTGATGACTTCGGTCGCCGCAAAGATGGTCAATGCGCCATCGGACGCCGGAAGGGAGAGCTGATGGCTCACCGTGCCTTCGAAGGCGGCCGCCAACTGATAGTATTCGAGTTGGGTAATGGGATCGTGTTTGTGGTCGTGGCACCGGGCACAGCCG
>DEAY01000282.1:0-272 GCA_002348345.1 Verrucomicrobia bacterium UBA2970 | reverse complement strand
TGGTCGTGGCACCGGGCACAGCCGACCGAAAGTCCGAGGAAACTCGTGGTGGTGGTGCTGAGCATCTCGTCGATCTTATCGTAGCGCTGGGGCACAAAATCTTTTCGAGATTGAATCAGGTTCTCGACCCCCGCCACGAGGAATCCGGTTGCCATATGCGCTTCGGGGTTGGTTGGTTCCAGTTGATCTCCGGCTAGCTGCCAACGGACGAATTCGTCGAAGGGTTGATCGCGGTTCATGGCGTTGATGACGAAATCTCGATATCGCCACGC
>DEAY01000113.1 GCA_002348345.1 Verrucomicrobia bacterium UBA2970 | reverse complement strand
TCGCCGGTGTCCTCCCTTGCGATGATGAAGCGCCGGTCGGTGGTCTTGTCCGGTCCGCCGGTGGTGTGGTAGACGTAGCCGTTACGGATCAACGTGCGTGGGCGGGCCAGGCTATCACTCCAGGTAGGGGTGAGGAAGTGTGGTTTGTCCGGCAGGGTCCATGTGCGGGTGGCTCCCTTGGGTGTGATCCGATAGGCTCCTAGTAACCCGAAGGGGGCTTCCCCGTCGCCATTCTTAGGGGAAGATCCATTGGGATTCTCCTTCATGATTTTGCTGCCGACATTGACCAGAACGTGTGTGCTGGAAGGGGTGAGGTTGAACTGGGTGGAGTGCAGCCCGTTCACCGTCCAGAGTACCTTACCTGTGGCGGGATCGACGAGGTTCAACCGGGCTTCGCCCGGCTTGCCGCCGGTGGCGCAGAGCAGATACTCCTTCTTTTCATGCTGCCAGACGGTCGGAGTGCTCCAGCGGGAGATGACTTCTGGAAGTTCCCATTTCCGTTTTCCGGTGGAGGGATCGATTCCGATCAGGTTGGTTTGGCGGGGAACCACGAGGGTGTCTTTCGCATAGACCAATGACTGTAACCAACCGTAGCTGGTCGATGCTTGCAGGACGTACGATCGGGCGAGATGCTTTTTCCGTTCCTCGACCATTCTTTCCTCAGGCTTCGTCTGCCAGAGTTTTTTGCCATCGGATGTCCGGTAGGCAAAGAGACGGCCAGTGGTTCCCATACTGAAAATTGTTCCATCGTGGTAGACGGGGGCGACCTGAAAGCCCATCCGTTTGCCCACTCCCCACACGAAGCCGCCTGGTTCGGCGGCTCGCCATAGGGTCTTGCCCGTCTTGGCGTCCAATGCGATGAGCAGATCATCCGCCTCAAGGTGACCCTTGGCCGTGGTCGGATTTCTTTTCTCTTCCTCGTTGGCAGGGTGAACCATGACATCGTACAGCTTACCGGCGGGCTTGAAGGAGGTGGCGAACACCTTGCCTTCGGCGACAATTGGCGCTGCCCAGCCACCCGGCGTGTTCTTCGGGTTGGGTCCGAGGATGTCACGGATCTTTTGGGCTCGGTCCCGTGGTGTCTTCCCCTTGAAGGAACCGGTGGTGTGCTTGGCTCGACCAAAATCTCTGGTCTCACTTTCCCAGACTAATCGGGCCTTAGATAGGTCGTCGACCAGTTTGGCTCCGGTCTGCGCTACCTGATAGTTGCCATGCGGCCCCTGCATGGTGGGCCAGCCCAGCTTCCACGCTTCCTCCTCGGCAATCGTTTCCCCAAGAAAGGAAAGTGTGGACAGCAAGATTGAGAAGGAAAAGATGATGAGTAGTTTCATTGTTTCTTGGGCGTGGCGGTGGAATTTTTACGGATGACCATTCTTACGCCTAGATAGTTGCGCTGGTCGCGGTCTCCCATTTTCTGCCGATGTGCACATCGGCAGTTCCGGGGAGTGGAGACCCAGGAACCACCACGCATATAGGCACTATCAGTCCATTCAGCTACATTGCCGAGTATATCATGAACGCCCCAAGGATTGGGTTTGAAGGAACCTACTTTTGCGATTTTTGCATGACCGTCCGAGAGGCTGCGGTGAGCATGGTTGGCGTAGATTTCGCCCGTGTCAAACCAGGTCTTGTCGGCAAAATTGGCATATTTGCTGATCTGGGCATGTTCGGCTCCAAAGAAATAGGTGGTAGTCGTTCCTGCCCTAGCGGCATATTCCCATTGAGGCGCTGAAGGTAACCCGAATTCCCAGCCAGAAGGTAGCAGGTCTGATTTTTTGGCCGCCTCATTCATCGGTTTGATTTCCCTCGCAAGGGTATCCTTAGACTGGCTGACCATGTTGACTGGATCAAGTTTATGGCTGCCAATGGCTGACCTGTTGAAGTTCCCCCGCCAAAGACCACGGGGCCACTCATACTTTGCCATCCAGAAGCCCTCTTGGATTTCTACTTTCCTCTGCTCTTCGTCTAAAAATCTCCCTTTTTCCGATTGTGGGCTGCCCATGATGAAGCTTCCGGGCGGGCACCAACAGTATATCATCCCGCGTGGTCCTAACCATTCGTCGCCCGCCTTGCCTCCCGGGATCATCTTGCTTGGCGGGCTCAAGGCCTTTGATGGCTTGCCGAGGGTCTCCAGGACCGATTCGTCATGATGGAGGTCTGGTATCTTCAGGACAGGGGAAGCGTCGTCCGGGGTGTCGAGGATGAGGAGGTTGCGTGAGCTACCGCCATTGGCCTGCAATTGATCCAAGACAAAATTCACGCCCAATCCGCGACTGGGCCTGCTCTTGACGTCCAACAGGCAAAGGGTCTTTTTCTTAAGGTATTCTCCGGGTGCCGCCCGTCCAACGAAATAGACCAGGGCAGTTCCTCGGACAGGTGTGCGGGAGGCGAAGCCCTCGACCTCGCGCTTGATCTGGTTGTTGTCCAGATTTCTTTTTACCGTGCATTGGAAACCGTGGCCCTCGAGCCGCGTGAGCAAGGGCTGTAAATTGGGCTTGGGCAGTGTGAGTTCGGCTGCTTCGTAGGCATGGACGTCCAGAACGAGAGCGGCCCGGTGTTCGGCGCTTGCCTTGCAGGCAAACAGCAAAAAGGCCGCCGAAAAATGGAATATCCGAAGCATCTCAGCTCATGATTTCGGCAAGGGGTCCGGTTTGGTCGAGATCGCTCAAGCCGAAGTCGGGGATGCCAAAGGTGTTTTTTCTTTCGCCCACGGCGTGGAGGAGCGAGAGGTAAAGGTTCGCGATGGTGCG
>DEAY01000318.1 GCA_002348345.1 Verrucomicrobia bacterium UBA2970 | reverse complement strand
TGCCTTCTTGGCCGTTGCCTTCTTTTTAGAGACCGCCTTGGTGGCAGTGCCTGACTTCTTCGAGGCGCTCTTCTTGGGCTTTACCGGAGCCTTCTTGGCTGCCTTTCTTACCGTCGCCTTCAAACCCGATTTCGCCCCCTCCTTTGCCTTTTTCGCCGCCTTAGCTCCCTTGGCGGGCTTCTTGGCTGTCTTGGCTCTTATCACCATACTTTACTTATTCTGATTGGGTATATCGTCTCGTTCTCCCGACACGGCGCTCCGCTCTGCAACTCAAAGAGACAGCCCGGGCGCTCAGCGATGCCCTCATCCCTGCACGGGGCTTCCTAGAAATGCCGATTCAAGATCAGCCGTGGTTGTTTCCTAACCAGAGAAGATTGACGTGGCCGTATGTCCGAGACGATTTCGGAATGAACAGGAAGGAGCAAATCCATCAACTGGCGCTCACTTTTCCGGTATTGGCTTGCGGGCTTGATCAAATCTTTTTATTCGTTGGATGCTAATCTCTCGAAACGATTTAAAGTGTCAGCATAGACTGGCCGAATCAAGAAGAATCTAATCCCGACCCCCTTTCCCTCTCAAACTCATCTCCATCGGTTGCGAATATGAACGATCGAGTCGTCACCCTCCATTCGATCGAAGAGGCCTCTCGCCGACTGGCGGGAATCGTCCATCGCACGCCCATCCTTGAGAACCGCCACCTCAACCAACTCAGCGGGAACCGGCTCTTCCTCAAAGGGGAACATCTGCAAAAAGGCGGCAGCTTCAAGTACCGGGGAGCAGAGAACGCCATCAGTCAACTCTCCTCAACCCAACTAAAACGTGGAGTAATTACCCAAAGTTCAGGAAACCACGCCCAAGCCGTGGCCCTTGCCGCCGCTCGCAGGGGTTGTCCCGCTCAAATCGTGATTCCCTCCAACGCTCCCAAACCAAAAATTGCCGCCGTCCGGGACTACGGAGCGGAGATTACCTTCTGCGCCCCCGTCGCCTCCGAACGGGTTCGGGTGATGCAAAGGCTCCAGACCAAACTCAAGGCCACCTACATTCCCCCCTATGACCACCCTTCCATCATCTCGGGCCAAGGCACCATCGGACTCGAACTCATCGACCAAACGCACAGGCTCGACGTGGTCGTGGCTCCGGTCGGTGGTGGAGGACTCTTGTCCGGCATTGCCTCCGCCATCAAGGCCCTCAGCCCGGAGACACGCGTCTATGGGGCGGAACCAGCGGGGGCCGACGATGCCGCCCGTTCGCTCGAGGCGGGAATGCAGATCCCCCAGTCCGCGCCTCGGACGATTGCCGATGGATTGCTGACCAGCCTCGGGGACTCCACCTGGCCATTGATCCAACGGAAGGTCGATGGCATCCAGCGGGTCGAGGAGGCTGAAATCGTTCAATCCATGATCCACGTCTGGCAATGGACCAAACAAATCATTGAACCAAGCGCTGCCGTCGCCATCGCCGCCGTTTTGTCTGCCCCGTTTAGAGAGAAATACCAGAATGCCTCCGTCGCAGTCGTCCTGAGCGGAGGAAACGTCGATCTTCGAGCTCTCCCGTGGCTGTGAACACATCGGTTCAGTTTTCACCATTTTTTTTGAACAGATCTCATTTACCTTGTCCAAATCACCCGATAATTCTCTCGAGCATTTGGCCGGCGGCAGCCTGATCGCAAAAAGGTAAAAAAACATTTTGACAAAACGGCTGATATTTATATTTCAATCTGGTCCCTAACTCTTTTGTCATAAGGAGGATTTAGGCCTGAAGAAGTGCAACTGAAGTTGGAACATGATCAAAGTCGAAAACCTTAAGAAAGCATTCGGCCCCAAACTTGCCGTAAACGGTATCTCGTTTTCGGTCGAGCGAGGGGAAGTCTTGGGATTCCTCGGGCCCAACGGTGCCGGAAAATCCACGACCATGCGTATGATCACCGGGTTCATCCCGCCGACCGAGGGCCGGGTCACCGTGGGCGGCAACGACATCACCACCGACCCAATCGCCGCCAAACGCTTGATCGGCTACTTACCTGAGAATGCCCCTGCGTATTCTGACATGACTGTCCGGGGATTTCTCAACTTTTCCGCCCAAATCCGGGGCCTTTCAGGGAGAGAACGCAATCAAGCCATCGACCGAGTCGTCGAACTGTGCTTTCTCAATTCAGTGATCCACCAAAGCGTCGATACGCTCTCGAAGGGTTATCGCCACCGGACCTGCTTTGCCCAGTCCATCATTCATGATCCCGACATCCTCATTCTTGACGAACCGACCGACGGCCTCGACCCCAATCAAAAACACGAAGTCCGGAGTATCATCAAACGAATGGGGGAAAAGAAGGCGATTATCTTCTCAACCCACATCCTCGAGGAGGTCGAGGCGGTGTGCAGTCGCGCCATCATCGTCGACCGCGGCGAGATCGTTGCCGACGGGACGCCAGACGAGCTGAAGAAGAAATCCCCCAATGCGGGTGCCGTTGTCCTGACGGTCCGTGGTGCCGAATCCGAGGGCGTCAAGGAGCGCCTGGGCCAACTCGGCACGGTGGACACGATTCTCATTCTCGATGACAGTGACACCATCACGGTCAAGGCCACGCCGAAGAGTGCCGGCTCCCAGAACGAGCTGGCCTCAAACATCGCCGACTCGGCGAATCAGGCGGGTTGGCGGATCGAGGAACTTCGGACCGAAGAAGGCAAACTGGATGAAGTGTTTAGAACAATTACCAAACCTGATACCGCAAAGGAGGCGGCGGCATGAATAACGGATTCTCCAACACCTGGGCCATTTTGAAACGCGAGTTGTCGGGCTACTTTTCATCGCCCGTGGCTTACGTCTTCATCGTGATCTTCCTGGTTCTCATCGGATTCTTCACCTTCAGCGGAAACCTGGGAGGATTCTTCGAGCGGGACGAGGCCTCGCTGGCCGCCTTTTTTACCTGGCACCCCTGGATCTACCTCTTCCTGGTTCCCGCCGTGGGCATGCGCCTCTGGTCAGAGGAGCGGCGTCAGGGCACGCTGGAACTGCTTTTCACAATGCCCATCACCGCAGGACAGGCGATCTTCGGCAAGTTCCTGGCGTCCTGGCTCTTTCTCATCCTGGCGCTAATCCTGACCTTCCCCATCATCTTTACAGTGGAATACTTGGGGGACCCCGACTTCGGAGTCATCATTTGTGGATACATTGGAAGCGCTCTGCTGGCGGGGGGCTATCTGGCCATTAGTTGCATGACCTCGGCCATTACCCGCAACCAGGTCATCAGCTTCATTCTGTCGGTTGTGATCTGCCTGTTCCTCATCCTGGCGGGTTTCCAACCGGTCACCGACATGCTCATTCAATGGGCCCCCGGATGGCTGGTCAACGTCGTCTCGTCACTGAGCGTCATGACCCATTTCTTTAGTTTCCAGCGAGGCGTCATCGATACCCGCGACTTGATTTTCTTCTTGTCGCTGATCGGTTTCAGCCTCTTCACCACCGGAGTCATTCTTCGAAGCCTGCGAACCAACTAAATTCAAACGATCATGAAGAAGAAACAGATTGATCTTTTCCTGTTTTCAACCATCGGGGTTGCCGTCTGCCTGATCATCGTCATCGGCCTAAACATCATCGCGAGCTTCGTCAAGCATCGTTTTGACCTGACCGCGGAGAAGGTCTTTACGCTCTCCGAGGGTACCAAGCTGATCCTGCAGGAATTGGACACACCCATCGAAATCCGGTTCTATGCGACCCGGGATGACAAGGTCATGCCTCCCCAGCTCAAGACTTACCTGACTCGGGTCGAGGATCTGCTCGAAGAGTTCGCCGCCAACAGCGGAGGCAATCTCACCATCAAGAAGTTCGATCCGGAACCCGATTCGGATGCCGAGGATTCCGCTCGCCTCGACGGTGTGGAAGGCCAGGCGCTGTCACTCACCGACCGGATTTACCTGGGGTTGGCGGTCAGCATGCTCGACGAAACGGTAGCCATTCCCTTCCTGGATCCCTCGAAGGAACGCCAGTTGGAGTATGAAATCGTTCGCGCTGTCTCCCAGGTGGTCACGGTGGAGAAACCCGTGATCGGCGTGATGTCGACGCTTCCAGCCTTCGGCCAACCGGCCAACCCGATGATGGCTCGGATGGGTCAGGGGGGACAGGGGCAGGACCCGTGGGCGGTCATCGGCCAGTTGAAGCAGGATTTCGACGTTCGGGAAATCGAAATGACAGCCGACGCCATCGAGGATGACATCACCGTACTGATTCTCATTCATCCGAAAGAGATCACGGAAGCGACGGAATACGCACTCGATCAGTTTATCCTCCGCGGCGGAAAACTGCTCGCCTTCCTTGACGCTCTGGCCTTGATCGACCAACAACCCAATCCCAACAACATGATGGGTTCGCCCCCCAGCACGTCGAATTTGGCGACCCTCCTCAAAGCGTGGGGCATTGAATTCAACACCTCGAAAGTGGTGGCGGATATGGCCTTTGCCAAGGAAGTCTCCTTCCGCCAAGGCACGCCGCCCCAACTGCAACCCTCCGTGCTCTTCGTGAACGACAATGGAATCAATCGGGACGACGTGGTCACCGCGCAGATTGATCAGTTGCTGATGCCCTTCGTCGGCACGTTCAGCGGAACGCCGGCGGACGGGTTGGAGCAAACCGTCCTCCTTCACACCAGCGAGGAATCCCAGTTGGTGGATGGCTTCATGGCACAGCTTTCCGGGGCGCAGATCGCTCGGGAATTCGCCGCCGAAGGAAAGGAGCTTCCCATTGCCCTTCGCCTCACCGGAAAATTCAAAACGGCTTTTCCCGACGGCAAACCCACATCGGATTCCGAATCCGAGGATGATCTCGACGAGGAAGACGAAGCCCCGGTAGTGGATTCGCTCACCGAATCCGAGGCGGACAATACGGTCGTTCTCTTCGGGGACGCCGACTTCCTCTTTGATTCCTTTTCCGTTCGAATCCAGAACTTCCTCGGCGCCCGTATGATGAGCCTCCTCAACGGGAATCTGCCTCTCGCCCAAAACGTCGTGGAGCAGTTGGCGGGGGACAATCGACTCATCCAGGTCCGATCCCGGGCCGCCATGAACCGACCCTTCACCACGATCCGCGACATGCAGATGCAAGCGGAGAAGGAATACCGCTCCAAGATCCAAGGCCTCGAGGAAACCCTTCAGCAAACCCAGACCAAATTGAGTGAGTTGCAGCGACAACGCTCGGATCAAGGTCAAGGCCAACGATTCGTGCTTTCGCCCGAACAACAGGCTGAGCTGGAGAAATTCCGCAAACAACAGGTGGATACGAACAAACAACTCAAAACAATGCGCCGGAATCTGCGCAAGGATATCGACGCGCTCGAAACGAAACTCAAGTGGGTGAACATTGCTGGAATGCCGCTGATCGTCACCGTGGGCGGCATTCTCATTGCGACGATTAAACGTAAACGAACCGCAGCACGATGAATTCAAGCCAGTTCAAGAAACTCATTATTGCCCTGTTCATAGTCGGTGGGGGCGGAGCTTATTTCCTCTGGAATGATGGCAAAGATTGGTCCCGGTCCGAATCCAATCTCGGGGGCAAGGTCATCCCTGACTTCCCCTTGAACGACGTCACTTCCATTCACTTCAAGGATGCCGAGGGAGAGATAGCCCTCGCCAAGAAAGAGGGAGTATGGACGGTGGGAGATCGTTGGAATTACCCTGCCGATTTCTCCAAAGTGGGCGACCTCATCCAAGACGTCTGGGATCTCAAGATCAGTCGGACCATTTCGGCCGGAAAGAGCCAATACGGTCGCCTCGGTCTTGTCACCCCGGGCGAAGGAGCCAACTCGGGAATCCTGCTCTCATTCAAGGGGGAGAATGATTCAGAGATCGCCAATCTCCTGCTCGGCAAGGAGCACATGCGTAAATCCGAATCGCCCTCACAATTCGGCGGCGGGGGTGAGTTTCCCGATGGACGCTACGTGCTCCCCAATGGCAACAGCGAGGCAATCGCCCTGGTCTCCGAGACCTTCTCATCGGTCGATGTCGATGCCAAGTACTGGCTCAACAAAGACTTCATCAAGGTGGAGAAGCTTCAGTCCGCGGCCGTGACACATCCCGAAGCCTCAGATTCCTGGTCCGTGGAACGAGACTCAGAGACGGCCGATATGGGATTGGAAGGTCTGGCGGATGACGAGGAAATCGACTCCACCAAATCCTACAGTCTCAAGAACATCCTCTCTTCCCCAAGTTTCAATGACATCGTTGACCCTGCCAATGATGAGTCATCAAGTGGTATGGAGACTCCCATCACCGCCGAGCTCAAGACCTTCGATGGCTTCACCTACGCCTTGAAGATTGGTCAAGCCGATGGCGAGGACAACTATCCCGTCCAGGTGACCGTATCAGCAGAGCTTCCCGCAGAACGGGAGAAACCGGAGGACGAGAGTGAAGAGGACACCGAACGACTCGACAAGGAGTTTGCCGATCAGCAGAAGACGCTGGCGGAGAAGCTCGAGAAGGAAAAAGTCTATGAGAGTTGGACCTATCTGGTCTCCAAATGGACCGTTGACGCCCTCCTCAACAAACGCTCCGATTTGATCAAGCAACCTGAAGAGGAAGAAGGCGGGGACGCAGCGGCAGCCCCTGCGGGGCCACCGCTGCCAATCGCTCCTGTCATCCCCCAAGCTCAAGCACCCGCTCCGGCCGAGGAAG
>DEAY01000242.1:592-4693 GCA_002348345.1 Verrucomicrobia bacterium UBA2970 | reverse complement strand
GTGACGGTTCCTTTGCCGTCCGGTATGGCGGGATGATTGAGGCCAGCGGGACCTTGAAGCCGAGGCATGCATCCAACGTTGAGGGAAGGTCAGGAAGAGTCAGGGAACTCTTCGATCAAGCATCCGAGGGACGGTATTTCAGAAACAGTTGCGTTGCTAACCTTTCGGCCTGGTTGATTTGGCCGGGGGTCATTTTTGTCGACAGATGATGCACTACTTTTTGGGATTGAGCCACAGACCGGACGCTGTGTCTTGTCGATGGGAGGACACTTGCGAGACTGCCTTGCGATCGCTTCGTCGTTAAGCGGTTCCTTAAGCGGTTGTTGCTCTGGGTGGCCCCTTTGCCCTCGAGATAAAGACAGCCAAGTAGGAACGGGGCGTCTCCATCTCCCTGTTGGGCGGCTTTCCGAAACCACTTCGCCGCGTGGTGTTCGTCCTGGGGCACGCCTTGGCCCTTCCAATACATCGCACCAAGGACAAATTGAGATTGTATATCCCCTTGTTCGGCGGCCTTGATCGCCTTGTGGGTTCGGGAACACGCGACGGTGACGACGAGGCAAAGGACCTGCGGCAGGAAACGCCCGATTCGTTCAAAAGCTTCTCTTTTCATTGTTCTCCTCGATGAGTCACTGATCAACAGTCTCCGAAAGGAGAAGATCACTTGAGATGCCATTCCTGTATCAGGTCAACGGTCATTTCACGCTTCAATGGCAGGGCCGACAGAGAGCCCATGCATTTTACAGTGAATCCCTCCGCCGCCCGGGGTTGAATCCAGAGTCCCGATCCCTTGTTCAGGAGGCGCTTATTCTGTTGAGGGTTCGGAGAAGGGAAGCACGGTGCCTGTCGAGGCGAGCCAGGGTCCAACTGAGGTTCGGTTTTCTTGGGAGGAAGCTTGTCTTCTCCAACGCTTCGGAGGCTTGATTTTTGGTGAGATCGGCTCAAGGTGGTGAGGATTCTCACACCACCCAGAATGTTTGGTCCTGAATGGGCCCGTGGCGGGTGGAGTGTTCCGAAGAAAGTAGCGCTATGTTAAACAGATTGTCTTCCGCTCTAGTATGGGGCCTGATCACATGGACCGCAGGCCTAACGAGTCTGAGTGTCTCCGCCGCTCGTTTTTCGATTGAGCACGAACCCTCGGGCAACATCGCCATCTTGATTGACGGCGAGTTGTTCACTCGCTACGTGACGAATGACAAGGTTACCAATAAGTGTTACTTCTGGCCGATCATCGGTCCGGGTGGGGTGGGCATGACGCGGGCCTTTCCCATGAAGGACATCCCCGGAGAGAAGCAGGATCATCCCCATCACCGGTCGGTTTGCTTCGGATTGCAGAATGCCGGGGGCTACAACACCTGGCATGAGCGGTTGACCTTCACCAAGAATGGGAAGGTGGATGAATCGAGGCTGTCAGGATTGGGTTATCAGGTGCATCGAGCGGTCAAGGAAGTTTCGGTAAAGGGCAATTCGGCGACATTGGTTTTGGAGATCGATAATGTCACGCCCAAGGGGGAGGTCTACATGAAGCAGACCCGGACGGTGTCTTTTCATGTGGCCGACGACGGATCAAGGGTCATGGACATCGATGTTGTGTTGACGGGCGTCCAGGAGGAAATCACGCTCCACGGGAAAAAAGACTCCGGACTGAGCGTTCGCGTGGCCCACAGCATGTGTGTGGATGCCGGAGAAGGTGGAAGAATCGTGAACCGGGCCGGCAATCAAGATGCCGCCGCTTGGGGAAAGAGAGATCCCTGGGTCGATTTTAACGGGCCCGTGAACGGCAAGAGGATGGGGATTGCGATGTTGAATCACCCCGATAGTTTTCGGCATCCGACCCCATGGCATGTTCGGAATTATGGGTTGTTTACCGCCAATCCTTTCGCGCTTAAAGAAGTGGCGGGTGAAGCGGATCGGGGGGACTATATACTGCGTCGGGGCGAGCATCTCTTGCTGAAGCATCGAATCATCTTCCATGAAGGGGACGAGCGTCAGGCGAAGATTGAAGAGGCTTGGAAGGCCTATGCGGCTCATTAGAGGGATAGATCAAGCCAAATCGAGATCATGAATTTAAAATCGCTGAATCGTCACATAGCGTAGTTCCGGCTTTGGGGCTTGGGGGTTGTTGTTATCCTCTCTCTGCCCTTGAGTGCGTTGGCCCAGGACGATGGCAAACTGAGGATCATCGTGTTTGGTGCCCATCCCGACGATTGTGAAATCAAGGCGGGATGGGTGGCGGCGATGTGGGCCAGGCAAGGGCACCAGGTCAAGTTCGTCTCGACGACCAATGGAGACATCGGTTACGCCGTGACGTCGGGCGGGGAACTGGCGAAGCGACGGATGCGGGAAGTGGATGAAGCAGCCAGAATCCTGGGGATCGAGTCTCATGTGATGGACAATCACGATGGCGAACTCATGCCCACCCTGGAGAATCGGAAGAAGTTGGTTCGACTGATTCGAGAGTGGAAGGCGGATATTGTCATGGGACACCGTCCCAATGACTATCACCCGGATCATCGGTACACCGGATGTTGATGCAGGATGCCGCCTTTATGGTGAGGGTCAGTAATTTCTGCCCGGATACCCCGCATCTCACCAAGAATCCGTTTTTTTTCTATTTGTCGGATGGATTTTAAAAACCAAACCCGTCCGAACCGGATGTGGTGGTTGCGATTGATGGTGTGATCGATCAGAAGATGGACGCGCTGTGGACCTTGGAGTCCCAGATCGAGAGTTTTTGGGCGGCCTTCGATTTCGAAACGGTGATCCCGGTGCCTGCGAATTCCGAATTGCGGAGGGAGCGAAGGGCCCAGTTCAGTGCGCGGTTCCGAGCTCGTGCCGCGCAAACCGCCAATCGATTTCGAGCCCATTTGAAAGCCGGCGAAGGGACTCCCTAGGCGGCGAGGCAAAATATGGGGAGGCATTTGAACTTTGTGAATACGGCCGACAGCCGACCCCCGCTGAATTAAGACGGTTGTTCCCCTTCTTCGATCGGTAGGCTATCAGGCAAGCTGGTCAGACGAGTGGTTCTTGATCAAAGATTGGGGATTGGGGCTGAGAAGCCAATCCTCAAGTAGATGAAATCAAGTGATATTGGATTAGCCGGATATCAGATAGAGAAGGTCTCTCGCTCTGGTGACTACGAGATCCAAGCTAGCTTCGACTCGAGACCACGTTCTTGCCCTCGGTGTGGCTCCCAAAAGCTCGTGAGTAAAGGCCCTTACTCACGAGCGGCGCGCCATTTGGATGCCTTTGGCTTCCCCTCCAGGATGCAGATCACCCTCCGCCGCTGGCAATGCAAGGAGTGCCGTCGAACCTTTGTTCCCGAGTTGCCCGGCCTTCGGCCTGGGCATCGCTCTACGGAGCCTTTTAGAAGAAAAATCTATGAGTCCCATCACGATGGGATCTGTGCTTCCCGACTGGCCCTTAGAGAGGGCTTAGGTTCGGCCAGTGTGTGCCGCATTTACGCAGAGTTCACCTATCTCAAAGCTCAAGAGCGGAAGAATCAAACCTGTCCCAGAGTGCTGGGAATTGATGAACACACCTTGCATCGAGGGCAGCGTTTCGTGACCACCTTCTGCAACCTCAAGAATCGAAGAGTCTTTGATGTGGTTGAGGGCAAGAGTCAGGCGGATTTGCTAGCATTTCTCCGCACTCTCAAAGGCCGAGAGAAGGTCAAGGTAGTCTGTATCGACCTTTCCTCATCCTATCGGCAGGTGATTCAAAAATGGTTCCCGAATGCGAAGATCGTGGCGGACCGCTTTCACGTGATCCGCATTATTCAGCATCACTTTTTGGGCTTCTGTCGCATGCTCGTTCCGGAGCTCAAGAACAAGCGGGGATTGCTCAAGTCCCTCCGAAAGAACCCCGAAAACTTGACTCAAAGAGACCAGGAACGCTTGCAGGCGTTCTTTACCTGCCAGCCCGTGATCAGGGAACTGTATCACAAACAGCTCAAGCTGCGAGAGCTCCTGAAGCTCAAGACTCTTTGCAAAGAGTCTTGTCGCCAAAGGATCCCCGAATTGATGGATCTATTAGCCGAGCTTACCGCTTGTGGTCTTGAGGCCATGAAGACCCTCTCCAACACGCTGGAAGCGTGGTTGGAAG
>DEAY01000242.1:0-270 GCA_002348345.1 Verrucomicrobia bacterium UBA2970 | reverse complement strand
TGGAAGCGTGGTTGGAAGAGATCGTCCGGATGTGGCGGTTCACTCGAAGCAATGGAATCACTGAAGGCTTCCACCGCAAAATGAAGCTCATACAAAGAGTCGCTTATGGCTTTAGAAACTTTGACAATTACCGCCTCAGAGTCATTGCTCTATGCGGTTGAAGACGGAAAACAGAAACCTATGAAAAATAGAAATCCCCATTCTTTGGTGTAGACCCTGCTTTTTTGCATTTTTCCCAGTAAAAAGTGGTGGTGGGAACAGGATTCGAAC
>DEAY01000352.1 GCA_002348345.1 Verrucomicrobia bacterium UBA2970 | reverse complement strand
TCCGGATAGAATCCCTGCACTGTTTCCAAAGAACAGAAGGAGCCAGAAGGCAAAGAGCGCCATGTGGCGACTGTGTAAGGGGCGTTCCGACAGCTTGGGAATCAGGTAGAAGAGAATGGCCAGCCCGATTCCCCCCAGAACGATCATCGTCAGCCCGGTTCCATACCAACCCGCGATCGCGACCTGTGCCACGCCCCGAACGGGAAAATACTGAAGCAGCAAGGTTGCCGCAGTTAGAATCCAAGGGAACCAAAGAAACGCTGCGAAAAGGAACCATTGAGAGACGTAGAGTTCCTTAGATTGCCGTTTCAGAAACGCCACCAGTCCCAATCCTGCCATCAGCGCATAAGCCACCAAGAGAATCGGCACCGCGTATCTTGGCAACTCGAAGAGGACGTGAGGGGCTCCGTCACCCGCCAGGATTCCCACGGCGCCCACTGCCACACCAATATTCCAGAAACAGGCTCCCACAAAGATAAATCCCGGTTTGACCAGGGCAGTTCGACTCATCCGAACGACCAGCCACAGTGCCACGCCGAAAGCGGCCTGCAGGGCAAAGCCATAGACAAAAGCCACACTGGCAAAGGCCTCCACCCTCCCATAGGTCAACCAGGGACAATGGGCCAAAAGATCCGGCGCATGAAACCGAACCGAATTCAGCAGACCAAAGAGGGCACTCAGAACGAGCCATCCCCCGGCCTTGTAAAACATGAACAAGACGGGCGTCCGACAGGACTGATCCAATTCCTCAACCGGAATTTCGAACTCCCCTCCTGGGGCACTTACCCCGGATTCATTCCCCTTATTGATCGATTCACTCATGAGTTCTTCTCAGACCAAACTTACTCGAATTCGCTTGGAGCCTCCGGCGGAGGAGGGGGCAGCGTCGTTGCCAGATCCACTCTTTCCGCCAGTTGTGCGAGCGCGGATTCCGGGTTCCTCCATTCGCGAATCATGGCTTCGATCGCTTTGTCGACCGGAATCTGATAGATTCCTTTTTCGGCGTTGACCACCCCATAACTCTCCAAAGCTTTTTTGGCATCAGCGGAGCTTGTCGCTAGATTCTGTTTCCTCAAAGCCGCCCTTTCCGCTCCGATCACGGACGGGCGCGACCCATCTCGTGACCACCACAAAATCACTGCCATCGCCATAAAGGCACCGACGAGGATGATGAAATAGGGCGCAACCACCCCGTTCTCTCGCTTTGCGTCATTGATCTTCATTGCGCCGTTCAAATTACCCAATCAGCTTCGTTCATTGCCCGCTTCCACGACTGGAGGACGCCGACACAGGCTCTACATAAACCCCCACGGTCTCCGCCACCCGGGGGTCTCGTTGAGGGAAAGGCGGGTGCGCAAGAAACTCCTTTAGGAACCATTTACCCAATAAGCCGGCCATCCCCGCCATCGTCCCAAGGCTCAGGACCAAACTTCCAAATGAAATCCCAGAACCATCCGGGTTGTGGACCGGTTTGATGTTGAAGGACATATCGGCGTAATGCATCAACCACGCCCAAACCACCATCGGGACCATGACTGGTAAACAATGCTTCGCATCAATCCGTAACAGGGAAAGGAAGGGAACGAAAAAGTGACCAAATATGATGAGCATCCCCACACTCCACCAAACGCCGTTCTCACGTTTCACATACCAGAAGGTTTCCTCTGGAATGGCCGCGTTCCAGATCAGGAAATACTGAGAAAAGTGGATGTAGGCGTAAAAGACCGTGAACGCGAAAAATAGCGTTCCGATGTCCTTGAACGTTCCTTTCTGGATGATCGGAGCTAAATGACCGGTATTCTTTAAGACCAAGGCAATCACATAGGTCGTTGCCAAGGTCACCCAGACGCTTCCCGCAAAATAATACACTCCGTACATCGTCGAGAACCACTGGTACTCCAACGCCTTCATCCAGTAGAAGGCGGCCAGTGTCAGGGTGATAGCAAAAATGAAGATCCCAACGGCAGCATAACGGCGCATCGTTACCGTGCAGGAGGCAGCCCCAGATCGATCCTGTTCCAGGGAGGCACTGCGAAGGCCGTTACTCAACCAATACCAAACCCCAAACAAGGCGGCGGACATGATGTAGAAAGACCAGGGATTGTACATCGCCCGCTTCACATCAAGTGCATGGTCATGCCCGTCAACCGACATCCACGGATAGATGGAACCTGCGAATAGAGCGATCGGGATAAATAGAACCGCCATGACCGGAATGGCACACGAAAGATGTTCCAAAAATCGGCGAATCGGAACAATCCAGTAGGAATCAAAGAGATGATGCACCAGGACCAAAAACAGCGAGCCCAACATTAAGCTCAAGAAAAACATGAAGGCGGTCAGATAAGAGTAGGCAAAGGTCTTGTGCCAAGCCGGGACCACAAGTCCCAGAACCACCGTTACAAGACCAATGGCAATCAGCTTGTTGGGCAGCCCCGCCCATTTCGACAAGTCGAGTCGACTTTCCTGATTATTCTTCGTCGGCGTACTCATCTTTCTCTACTGCTGTAACGCGGCTCGTTCATTCTCCGGCACCTCATCCCCGACAGCCAATCGTGCACGCTGTAAAGCCCTAACATAGGCCACGACGGCCCAGCGGTCTGGAATGTCGATATTGGCCCCGTAGGCTCCCATCAGGTTCTTGCCATGGGTAATCGTATTGAAGATTTCCCCCGCCGCCATCTTGACCAATCTCGGGTCGTGGAAATTGGCAACCGCCACCATCCCGTATTGAGTCGTGATTCCCTTTCCATCCCCGGTTCCTCCGTGGCATGGCGAACAATTGATATCATACCGTTCCCGGCCACGCTCGAGAAGACTCTCGCTGATCGCCACGGGGATGGATGCGACAAAATTGGTGGTTCCCGTCACTCGACCCGTGTTGACCGGAATGTCCTGATAGGCCGTTCCGCGGGCGATGGTTCCCGCAACATAGGGTTGAGAGGTTCGACCACTCCCAAAAAAATCGTTGTCCGCCTGGGGCCGGAGCTTGTTCTGCCGATCCATATCCGGAAACACCTCCAAAGGGGGTTTCCGCGAGTGACTTCCCCGCAACCCTGCGACGCTGACGACGGCGATGATGATTAAGGCGTAACTGAGTAGAAAATATCTCATCGCTCTATTCCTTCACAACCTCCAGATGGGAACTCCCCGTTTCTTCGAGAAGGGCGTGGGTTTCGTCCTCCGAGTATTTCGGATCAGCCGTTTCGATCACGACATAGAATTTGTCATGGGTCACCTTGGCGAAACGCTTGTTCTTCAACAGCGGATGATGCAAGCGCGGGAGGCGATTAAGAAACAACATCCCGAAGAGCGAACCGAAGGCGGACAAGAGAATGGTCAACTCATAACTCACCGGGAAAGCGAACATCGGGCTGTAGAGCGGTTTACCGCCCACCACAATGCCATAATCAAAGGAGTTCATGAACCAAATCATGAGATTGCCACCAAAGAAACCGGTCATTCCTCCGCAAAAGGTGAACCAACCGACTTTGGAGTTCTTCAACCCCATCGCTTCGTCCATCCCGTGAATGGGAAAAGGGGTGTGCACATCCCATTGGGTATATCCCGCGTCACGCACCTTTTCAGCTGCCGCCATGACGTCCGCTGGGGTGTCAAATTCGGCAAGTACGCCGTATTGTCGTCCGACTCCACTCATTTAATGTTTTCCTCCCTTGGCTCCACCTAGCGGATGATGTGGATCCGCTTGCGGGGTTACACCTTTCACTTCAGAGATCGCGATTAGAGGTAAAAACCGGATAAAGAGAAGGAATAGAGCCATAAAGAAACCAAACGTTCCCACGTAAGTCAGCACATCAACATGAGTGGGCGAATAGTAGCCCCAATTCGAGGGCAGGTAATCTCGATGGAGGGAGGTGACCACGATCACAAATCGTTCAAACCACATTCCAATGTTAACGAAAATCGAGAGGATAAACACATAGACCATGTTCGTTCTGATCTTCTTGAACCAGAAGAATTGAGGGCTCAGCACATTGCAGCTGATCATGATCCAATAAGCCCACCAGTAGGGTCCGAAGGCTCTGTTCTGAAAGGCATAAGCCTCATAAGGATTGCCTCCATACCAGGCAATGAAGACCTCCATTCCGTAGGCATAACCAACGATGGAACCGGTTGCGAGGATCACCTTGCACATCAGTTCAACATGCCGAACCGTGATCACATCCTCGAGTTTGAAGATGGTTCGCAGAGGCACCATCAACGTGATCACCATGCCGAAACCCGAGAAGATGGCTCCGGCGACGAAGTAAGGAGGAAAGATTGTGGTGTGCCAGCCAGGCAACTGGGAAACCGCGAAGTCAAAGGAAACGATACTGTGAACCGACAAGACCAGCGGTGTTGAGAGCCCTGCCAGTAGCAGATAAGCTTTTTCGTAGTTGCTCCAATGTCGGTTTGAGCCGGTCCATCCAAGGGAAAACAAGCCGTAAAAGAATTTTCGTACCACCGACTTGGCTCGATCTCGAACGGTGGCGAGATCAGGAATCAATCCCATGTACCAGAACAACAGGGACACCGTAAAATAGGTGGAGACGGCAAACACGTCCCATAAAAGAGGTGATCGAAACTGAGGCCAAATCGGGCCGTTGGCGTTGGGAAGCGGGAATAGCCACCACGCAAACCAGATTCTTCCGACGTGAATCGCCGGAAAGATACCGGCACACATCACCGCGAATATGGTCATGGCTTCAGCGGCCCGGTTGATCGATGTCCTCCACTTTTGCCGTAGGAGAAAGAGAATGGCGGAAATCAACGTTCCGGCATGACCAATACCGATCCACCAAACAAAGTTGACGATGGCCCAGCCCCAGGCGATCGGGTGATTCAAGCCCCAGACCCCAACACCGGTCGAGATGAGGTAGCCGATCATGATGAAACAGATCAACGCGGTCGGAAGGCTGATGAGAAAAGACACCCACCACCATGTCGGGGTCTTATCCTCAACAATGCCGCAGATCCGATCGGACAACCAACCCAGCGAGCGGTTGTTCAAGACCAACGATTCGCGCTCCAACTCTCGCGGTGCGGGAGCGATTGTCAGGCCATTTTCTTTTGCCGCTTCCATCTAGTGATGCCCTCCGCTTTCTCCGTTCGCTGCTCCGGCTTCCCCTTCGTGGGCACCATGCCCAGACCCGTGCCCCGCTCCGTGATGGGCCTCGAAGGGATTGCCCATATCTTCCACGTATTCCATCGTACTCAGCGGCATCTCGTGGTAGTCCGGCATCGCCGGGTTGGGATTCCTCACCTTGGCCAAGTAAGTGGTTCGAGGTCTTGTGTCAAGAAATCCAAGAACGGCGTAGTTCCTGGGATTTGCTTTCAGCTTTGAAACCCGACTTTCGGGATCGAGTGTGTTTCCAAAGACAATGGCATCCGCCGGACAGGCCTGACCACACGCGGTCTCGATCGTTCCATCCGGAACGGCGATCTCATCGGAGTCGCGAGCGGCGACTTTTTGTTGAATCTTCGCCTCCTCGATCCGCTGGATACAGAAGGTGCATTTCTCCATGACCCCGCGCATTCTCACGGTCACTTGAGGGTTCTTGACCATTGCAACCAAGTCCAATTCATCCTTGGAACGCTCCGCGAGCGGCCCTGAATATAACGATTCGAGCGGTCGCTTGTTATAGTCAAAGAAATTAAACCGACGGACTTTCCAAGCGCAGTTGTTGGAACAATACCGGGTGCCCACGCACCGATTGTAGGCCATGACATTAACGCCCTCGTGGTCATGGACCGTGGCGTTGACCGGACAAACACTTTCGCAGGGGGCACTTTCACAATGCTGACAAAGCATCGGTTGCGTCACCACTTGAGGATCATCAATCCAGGACTGATTCTGCTGGTCCTCGTCGCCTTCAAGTCCATTCAATTCCGCCTTGGCCTCGACCCCTCCGGCATAATAGCGATCGATCCGCATCCAATGCATCTCCCGGCTATTGGACACCTGTTCCTTACCCACAATGGGAATGTTGTTTTCGCTTTGGCAGGCCACGACGCAAGCCGAACAGCCCACGCAACGATTGAGATCAATGGTCATGCCCCATTGATGAACGTCGCTCTGGAGGGAGCCGCGCACCGTATAGGGATGCTTGTAAATCGGAAGCGGAAGTCCCTCCTCATCATGGGCGATATGTTGCCCGTGGGCCTCCAGATCCATGTTGTGGGAGAAGTCTGGCTTCTCATTGAACTGCTCCAAATTCGCTTCACGAACAATGGCCCGACCTTCCATCGACCAATGGTCCTGGGTCGCCGCCAGCGAATGCGTTCTCCCCGTCACGTCCACCGTTCCGTTGGACGCAATATAGGGCGCGGAACTGTGCCGGACCGGGTTCACATCAAATCCGACGCTGCTCCCATTAAACCCCCCAATTCGCCCCGCCTTGGAACGGCCATATCCCAACGCCAGGCCAATCGAAAAATCGGCCATCCCCGGCTGAACCCAGACGGGACCGCTCACTGAGTTTCCATTGAGATTGATGCCAATGACGTCGCCGTTCGAGACGTCCAAGGCCTTGGCGGTGGCACGGCTCATCAGGGCAACGTTATCCCACGTCAGCTTGGTCATGGGATCGGGATACTCCTGCATCCAACCGTTGTTGTTGAACTGGCCATCATCCATGCTGGCGTCACGGTGGAAAACGACCTCCAGGGCGTCCTGGCTTGGAGGTGGAGCTGTCTCGGCGTTGAGCACCGCGGGCGCAACCGACGACCACTTCAAATCATTCGCGGAAAGACTGACCCCTGGAGCCGCTGTGCCCCCCACAAAACCATCATGCAAAAACTTCTTCCACCCCTCTTCAGAAGCCCCTTTTACCTGGGTATGATAGCTTGCCTTAACCAAGGCATGCCCGTCGCCCGCCGCTTCCTTAATCAACCGCGCCACCAGTTCAATCTCCGAAAGCCCTCCGAAGAGGGGCGCTATCAAAGGCTGAATGGGAACCCGAGTCCCGTCACTCGTTTCGGCGTCTCCCCAACTTTCCAAGAAATGCGTTTCGGGTAAGTGGAGACTCGCGTCCACGGAGGTTTCGTCCTCGTAGTAGCCCAACCGGACCACTTCACCCGCCTTTTTCTGGCTCGCCGACCAATCCAAATCGGCGGGAGCGTCGTAGCTTGGATTTCCACCCAGAACCACCAAGGTCTCGACCGATCCCCCGTCAAGGGCCTCCTTCAGGTCCTTCATGCTTCCGGCGCTTTCCGACCGATCTACCGTATACTCAACGGTGTGGCCAACCCCTCCCAAAACCGTGTTGAGGGCGAGCGCCAACAAGTGGACCGCAACCGGCTGTCGATAACCCGCCAGGACCAAGGAATGTCCCCGATGCGCAGCCAGATCCTTGATGGCCTCTGCCACCCATTCGGAGGACACGTTGGCGGTCGCCGCAATCTGCCGAAGAGAATTCTTGAAGGCACCGATCTGCGACTCATTCCCACCCGTTCCGCTTTGTTCAAGGGCCTCGGCCAAGAGGGCAGCTCCCACTGCAAAAACACCGCCGGTGGGCACCCGCAACCGGTGATCAGCGTTCGAACCGGTGAGGGTCATCAGACCCTCGACGGCATAGAGCCGATTCATCGAGTCCCCAGGCTTCTCGACAGCACGCTTGTCGGCAAATCCTTTGATGTTGACATAGGCATCCTCCTCATCCCCAAGAAAATCGCAGTCAAGCGAAAGAATTCGTTCCGCTTGGTCCAGTCGGAATGTCGGCTTCAGGGCGCGGCCAAACGCAATTTCCGCGGCCTTGGTTCCCGCCTCGAAACTGATGGGCTCGTATTCATGCCAGGCCGCCTGAGGCAGTCGCCCCTTGAGCAATTTCTGCAATCGCCGCCGGGTGGGAGAGCTGGATTGGCGGCTCAAGATCCGCAGTCCAGTGCCTCGGTTGCGGGCATACTTTTCAGCGATCGAGTCAATCTTTGCCAAGGCACTTTCAAGGTCGATGGCGTCGCCATTCTGAATCGCTTGACGAGAACGATCCGCATCGTAGAGGTTCAGCAAAGAAGCCTGAGCGTAGGAATCAGTTCCCCCTCCTGAAAGCGGGTGCTCCTTGTTCCCTTCCAGCTTGGTCGGCCGCCCATCGGATGAGCGGGCCAGGAGAGGGATCGCATTCCGCCGGGTCGGCAGAGCGGTCGCAAAATACTTAGCCACCCCATGCACATAGCCCTCAGGCATCTTTGTAAACGGGACGATCGTCTCCTCGGGGCGCCGACACCCTGTCAACCCAAAGCCGGCCAAGAGGAACGAGGCGGACATGAGCTTCACGAAATCACGGCGCTTCAGGCCCCCGTTATTCTCACTGGCGCCATCGGGAAATTCCCGGTCCACCCATTGCTTAAACTCAGGCGTGTCCGCCAACTCATCAAGGCTGCGCCAATAGGCCGGCCCAGTCTTCGAGCTTTCCGTGCTAGGTGAAACCGTATTCATCGATGACATGCGGAACAGTTCACTAATGACTCAACCCTCCAGTCGTGAACCAGTTGCTCACCGTTTTCACGCTGCAATTCCGCAGCTTCCGCTGCATCCTCGCTCCAGGTCCAATCCAAATCAGTTATCTTATCAAGCGGCCTAATCCTGGATGCCGGATCCCGATGGCACTCCAGACAAAAGGCCATTCCAAAAGGCTTGGCGTGGTAAACTTCGTCCATCTTGTTCACGGGACCGTGGCATTCCACGCAGCTGAACCCCCGATTCACATGAACAGAATGGTTGAAGTAGACGTAATCGGGCACCTTGTGGACCTGAACCCAAGGAATCGGCTCCCCGGTTGCCGCACTTTCGCGCACGAGGGCCAGTTTGGGATCGTCTTTCAGCACCTGATTGTGGCAATTCATACAAACCGATGAAGCAGGCACATTCGAGTACCAGGACTTCTCAACAGCGTTGTGGCAATAGCGGCAATCCAACCCAAGCTGATCCGCATGGATCGCATGGGAAAACGCCACCGGCTGCTCCGGCTTGTAGCCTACGCGGGCATACTTGGGAGTCGCGTAGTAAGTGACCCCTGCCGTGACCGCGGCGCCAACGAGCAAACCGCCCAGGATCACCTGGCCCGGCAACTTATTCGTCCACTTTGGAAAAATGTCGGACATTCGCTAAATCCATTCAACTTTCGATCCACCCCACAACCCGTTCCAACGCCCACCGTTCCTAGGGCCCATCACCTCGGAGAGCACCTTCTCCATAACGAAAAAGCTCCCTCTCTCTTCGCCCCGAGCACCCCGTGACAAAGAATTAAGGAACTCAAATCAAGAAACCCGCGAACACCTCTGAGGCGCGCATGGAGGCGAGGGTCGGAATCGAACCGACGAATGCAGCTTTTGCAGAGCCGTGCCTTACCACTTGGCTACCCCGCCATTAATTTAATGCGGATATTCTTAACGAGTAATCGAGCCCCTCCGCAAGCGCAAACCTCTACCATCCTGCTAGAACGGCAGGCTAGTCCCCTACGAAAGAGGTCCGCATTATCCGAGAAAACCTGACGACGTCAATACGCTTGTGAAAAAAATCACAAATTCACTTGCGCGGCATTTTTCGCACCGCTAGCTTCCCTCGGAGAATCCGCAGGAATCTCTGAGAGGATCAAATGTCAGGTCAACCCAAAGAAATCGGCTACAACACAAAAGTGGAAGGGGACGTCATCGTCACCCGGGCCGACGCTGTCCTCAACTGGTTCCGGAAAAACTCGCTGTGGCCCATGCCCATGGGACTGGCCTGCTGTGCCATCGAGCTGATGGCCGCCGGATCAAGTCGATTCGATATTTCACGGTTTGGCTCTGAGGTGATGCGTTTCTCTCCGCGGCAGTCGGACCTCATGATCGTCGCCGGCACGGTCACTTACAAGATGGGTCTGGCAGTGAAACGAATCTACGACCAGATGGCCGAGCCCAAGTGGGTGATTGCGATGGGAGCTTGTGCCTCCACCGGTGGAATGTACCGAAGTTACGCCGTCATGCAGGGCGTGGACAATATTCTTCCAGTCGACGTCTACGTCGCCGGCTGTCCGCCCCGCCCCGAGGCCTTGTTAGACGCCCTAATGAAGCTTCAGAGGAAAGTGGCCACCGAGCCGTTGATTCGGACTCAAAAGGCGACCCCAGCCCATTCTTAAGCGATTCGGTATCAATAGTTTAAATCCGAATGAGCAAAGCAGCGGAACGACTGTCCAGCAAACTCAAGAAGGCCTTCTCAAAAGAGATCGGCTCACCTGAGACATTTAGAGGCGAAGTCACGCTTCCGCTTCTCGATTCAACAAGAATCACCGAAATCTGCGCCCATGCCAAACACGAGCTCGGCTACGATTACCTGGTGGACATCTCAAGCGTGGATCATTACGGGGAAGACCCGCGTTTCGAGGTCGTTTACGAACTCTACGGCTATGAACACCTCTGCTATCTTCGTTTGGCCACCCGGATTGCCGAAGCCGACGCGGAAGTTCCCACGGTGACATCGGTTTGGAAGACGGCCGACTGGCATGAGCGGGAAATCTACGACATGATGGGAATCCGTTTCACCGGTCACCCTGATCTTCGCCGGATTCTCATGTGGGAAGGCTACCCCTATTATCCGCTCCGAAAAGATTTCCCACTGGCCGGGAAAGCCACGGAGCTTCCAGAAGTGGCATTCTCCAAGGAAGCCCCATTGGAAGGCGGCCCATTCGTCACCACCCCCGGTTCGGGGAGCCGACAACACGGAGAACCCCGATCGAAATCTGTAAGCTCCTGATCAAGAGGGATTTAAGATCAGAATCATGGAGATGCATCGAAGGCATGGCCGAGGTTAAGGACATCGAAATCAAAGACACCGGAGGGTCCGCTGCCCAGGCGATCAGTGCGGCGTCGCAATCAGAAGAGCTCAGCGACCTACAGGGGGAGAAACTCACTCTCAACATGGGCCCCTCCCACCCGTCGACCCACGGCGTGCTCCGCATCGTCCTGGAGCTGGACGGGGAAGTGATTACCAAGGCAGATCCCGACGTCGGCTACCTTCATCGAGGCGACGAGAAAATCGCCGAAAACATGACCTACACCCAGTTTATCCCCTACACGGATCGATTGGATTATCTCGCCCCGCTTGCCAACAACGTGGCCTACTCCCTGGCCGTGGAAAAACTGATGGGGATCGACCAAGCCCTTCCTCCTCGCTGCCAATACATTCGGGTCATCTGTTGTGAATTGGCACGGATTTCAGCCCACCTGCTGGGTCTCGGAGCGTTCGCCATGGACGTCGGGGCCATGACCGTGTTCCTCCATACCTTCACCGAGCGAGAAAAAATCTACAATCTTATCGAATCCTTGACGGGAGCCAGGTTCACCACCACTTACACCCGAATCGGCGGCTTGGCCCGGGATTTACCCCCCAATTGGGTCGAGGAATGCGAACGATTCCTCGAAGGGGTACTTGTCAACTTCGACGAAACGGAACGGCTCCTGACTCGCAACAAGATTTTCGTCGACCGCACCAAGGACGTGGGCGTACTGCCCCTGGAGGTCGCCATTGATTATGGGGTGACTGGCCCCAACCTCCGGGCCTCAGGATCGAACCACGACCTCCGAAAATCCCATCCCTACTTGGTCTATGACCAACTCGAGTTTGATGTGCCCGTTGGATCGGTAGGTGACTGCTATGACCGGTATCTCGTGCGGATCGAGGAGATGCGTCAAAGCGTCAAAATGATCCGCCAGTGCTTCAAGGATCTGCCCGACGGCCCCATCAGCATCCCCGACGGCAAAACCGTTCTGCCTCCAAAAGAAAAGGTTTTGACCAGTATGGAGGAGCTGATTCATCAATTCATCCTGGTGACCCAGGGGGTGGACGCCCCCAAAGGCCAGATCTATTTTGGAGCCGAAAACCCGAAGGGAGAACTCGGGTTCTTCATCAACAGCAAAGGAGGCGGATCACCCCACCGACTCAAGATCCGTGCTCCATCCTTTGTCAATCTCAGTGCCCTACCCTATCTCTTGAAAGGAAGCATGATGAGTGACACCGTGGCCATTCTGGGATCAATCGACTTTGTCATGGGAGAAAGCGACCGATGAGTTTTTCCGTGCCAAAAAAACTTCAAACCGAGATCAATCGGACGATCAAGAAGTATCCCGAGAAGCGGAGCGCTTCGCTCATGTTGCTTCATGCTGTCCAGGAGGAATTTGGTTACGTTTCCAACGAGGCCATCGAGTGGATTGCTGACAAGCTGGAGCTCCAACCGATTAACGTCTACGAGTTGGTGACCTTCTACCCCATGTTTCGCCAGGCCCCCGCCGGGAAGCACGTCCTCAAGGTCTGCCGCACCCTTAGCTGCGCGCTTGGAGGGGCCAAAACCCTCCACGGACACCTCTGCAACAAACTGGGGCTCGACCGGAATGCCCACGGCCTTCAAACGTCCAAGGACGGCCAGTTCTCGGTCGAATATGTCGAATGCCTGGCGAGTTGCGGCACGGCTCCCGTGATGATGTGTGATGATGACTTTTTCGAAGGAGTTTCCCTGGAAAAAGCAGACGAAATTCTCGAAGCGAATCAATAACGGTAGAGGAAACTGTGGAAGAAACGATGACCAGCGCGAGAGAGAAATGGCTGCCGGACATGGATTCGAACCATGACAAGCAGATCCAGAGACTGCTGTGCTACCATTACACCATCCGGCACGGGCGGCCTCAACCTAACGGCTCTGAATCGAGAGTCAAGAAAGCATAGCGACGGTTTATGCCCAAAGAATATCGTCTCATTCTAAAGCACGCCGACGAGCCTCGCTACTCGAATGATCTCGGGTGTTACCTCAAGCATGGCGGCTACAAGGCCCTGAAAAAAGCGCTTAAGCTGAAGAACAAGCGCGTTGAAGGAAAAGGAACCCTTTCTCCGCAGGAATGGATCCGAGAGGAGGTCAAGGCGAGCGGCCTTCGGGGACGAGGCGGAGCGGGGTTCTCCTGCGGCCTAAAGTGGTCCTTTGTCGATCGTCGTAGCGGAAAACCCATCTATCTGATTTGCAACGCCGACGAGTCCGAACCCGGCACCTTCAAGGACCGGCAAATCATCTACAAGGACCCCCACCAACTCATCGAGGGGATGATCATCTCCGCCTACGCCAATGATGTAAACCTGGCATACATTTACATCCGCGGCGAGTTCGTTGAGGGGGCCAAGATCCTGGACCAAGCGTTGGCCGAGGCACGCGAAAACAATTTGCTCGGGAAGAATATCCTCGGAAGCGGATTCGACCTGGACATCCATGTCCATCGGGGAGCGGGTGCCTACATCTGCGGCGAGGAGACGGCGTTATTCAACTCGTTGGAGGGCAAGCGCGGCGAGCCCCGCAACAAGCCGCCCTTTCCGACCACCCACGGCCTTTTCGGCGAGCCGACGGCCATCAATAACGTGGAGACGCTGGTCAACGTGCTGCCCATCGTCCAGATGGGCGGCGAGGCCTACGCCGCGGAGGGCACCGAGCGCTCGCCGGGGACCAAGCTGTTCTGCCTCAGCGGGCGGGTGAACCGGCCCGGTACCTACGAGGTGGAGTTCGGGGCCACACTGCGCGACCTCATGGACCTAGCCGGTGGCCTGGTCGACGGCAGCGAACTGCGGGCCGTGATGCTGGGCGGTGCGGCGGGCAGCTTCGTCGGCCCCGAGGCCCTCGACATGCCCCTGACCCTGGAGGACACCCGGGTGGCCGGCGCCTCGTTGGGCTCGGGCGTGGTCATGATCTTCGACCAGCACGACGACCTGGTCGACACGGTGCGCCGCATCGCCGAGTTCTTCCGCGACGAGTCGTGCGGCCAGTGCGTGCCGTGCCGGGTGGGCACCGTCCGCCAGGAGGAGGTCCTGGTCCGCCTCGGTCGAGGGTCCCACATCGACGACGAGCGGGACCTGCTAGACGACCTGGCCACCGTCATGCGCGACGCTTCGATCTGCGGCCTCGGCCAGACGGCCTCAGGGGCCATCCGCAGCGCCATCGAACTTGGCCTCCTGGACGGCATCGCCGCCACCGGGGGGACTGAAGGGGAGGGGTCCCGATGAACGAGACGGCGGTCAGCGTGTCGACCATGGTGGAGATCTCCCTCGACGGCGAGTCGGTCCGGGTCCCCGAAGGCTCGACGATCCTCGACGCCTGCCGGCGGGAGGGCATCAACACCCCCACGCTGTGCTGGGCCGAGAACCTGACGCCGGTGAACGTGTGCCGGGTTTGCGTGGTCGAGGTGGAGGGCTCCCGGGTGCTCGTCCCGTCCTGCTCCCGCAAGGTGGAGGAGGGGATGGTCGTCGCCACCGACACCGAACGGGTGCGGACCAGCCGACGCATGG
>DEAY01000279.1 GCA_002348345.1 Verrucomicrobia bacterium UBA2970 | reverse complement strand
CGCGGCCGCTGGCTACCAGGCCGGCTATACCGGAAAGGGGTGGGGCCCCGGGATCGCGAATGATTCCCAAGGAAAGCGTCGACTCATCACCGGCAAACCCTATGCCAACCGAAAACTAAGCCCCATCGCCCGAGGCATCTCGAATATCGACTATGCCGCAAACTTCGCGGATTTTCTTCAGGATACGAAGACCGGAACGCCCTGGGTGTTTTGGTTCGGAACCCTGGAACCCCACCGACGCTACGAGTATCAGTCAGGAGTTCGACTCGGTAAGAAACTGGATCAAATCGATCGCGTTCCGGGATACTGGCAGGACAACGAGATCAGTCGACATGACATGCTCGACTATGCCATCGAGGTCGAACACTACGATCGCCATCTGGGAAGAATCCTTGAACAACTAGAGCAAGCGGGGCAGCTCGACCAGACCCTGGTGGTCGCCACCTCCGACCATGGCATGCCCTTTCCCCGGGTAAAAGGACAGGCCTACGAGCACTCCAATCACATCCCGCTCGCCATTCGTTGGCCGGAGGGCATTACCGGCAAGGGACGAACGGTGACCGACTTTGTCAACTTCTCAGACCTCGCACCGACCTTCCTCGAGGCGGCCGGCGACCTCGATCCAGGACCGATCATGCAAGCCATGAGTGGCCGCAGTTTATTCGACATTTTCTCAGTGAATCGTTCGGGTCAAATCACGGCGATCCGGGACCATGTCCTGGTCGGCAAAGAGCGCCACGATACGGGACGCCCTCAGGACTGGGGCTATCCGATTCGAGGCATCCACAAGGGCGACTGGCTCTACCTCAAGAACTTTGAGCCGGGCCGCTGGCCCGCCGGTAATCCGGAAACCGGCTATCTCAATTGTGACGGCAGCCCCATCAAATCGAACATCCTCGCCATGAAACGTCAGGGAATTCACCAATCCTACTGGAACCTCAGCTTTGGCAAACGCCCCGACGAAGAGCTCTACCACCTTCAAACGGATCCCGACTGCCTCACCAATCTCGCCGGATCTTCGACCCATGCCGCCCGAAAGGAGTCGCTGGCCCGCCAGATGAGGTCCGAGCTGACGGCACAAGGCGACCCTCGAATGAAGGGCCAGGGCGACCGCTTCGACCGCTACCCCTTCTCCGACCCCAGAACGGCCAATTTCTACGAACGCACTCTCTCCGGAAACCGTCCCCGCGCCGGGTGGGTCAATGCCACTGATTTCGAAGCAGGACCTCTTGAGTAAGCCCCGATTGCCGCCCCTTTTTTACCCAGACAGATCCATGAGCCCCCGATCGGTTTTCTTGTCAATCCTACTCTCCGGACCCCTTGCGGCTGCGGACTCGCCACCCAATATGGTCTTTATCCTCGCCGACGATTGCACCTACCTGGACATGGAGGTGTATGGGGGACAGGCCAAAACGCCACACCTCAATCAACTGGCAACCGAGGGGCTCAAGTTCAGCCGATGCTTCCAAACCGCCCCCATGTGTTCACCCACCCGGCACAATCTCTACACCGGGATCTACCCGGTCAAATCCGGTGCCTGGCCAAACCACACTCAGGTCTATCCGGGAACGAAATCGATCGCCCATTACTTATCGGAGGCAGGTTACCGTGTGGCACTCTCGGGTAAGACTCACATTGGCCCCAAGGATTCATTCCCCTTCGACTACTCCGATGAGTTTCGCTCGGCTGATCCGGACGACCCCAACGGCTATCCCTCGATCGAGTCCCTCCTCAAGACCAGTCATGAAACGGACACTCCCTTTTGCCTCTTCGCCTGTTCAAACGAACCGCACACCCCTTATCGCCAAGGCGATTCAGCGCAATACCCTGCCAACGAACTCAGGCTGCCACCGTCCTTTGTCGACACCCCCGAAACCCGACTTCAATACGGCAAGTATTTGGCAGAAATCACCTTTTTCGATCGGCAATGCGGTCGACTCCTCGATTTGCTCGACCAGTATCAGCTTCGTTCAAACACCCTCGTCATGGTGGCCTCCGAACAAGGCTCTGGTTTCCCCTTTGCGAAATGGACCTGCTATGAACTCGGCCTGACCTCAGGCCTCATCGCCCGTTGGCCGGGTCGAATCAGCCCTCGGACTGAAACAGACGCACTGGTGGAATACGTCGACGTCACCCCCACCCTCCTGGCGGCTGCCGGTCTGGACACCCCGCCGGCCATGGACGGAATCTCGTTTCTCCCCCTGCTCCTGGGGCGGACCACGGAGCACAAGCAATACACCTTTGGGATCCACACCACCCGCGGGATCATCAACGGATCACCTTCCTACGGGATTCGATCCTGTGGCACCAAAACCTTCCGCTACATCCGAAATCTCACTCCGGAAATCCCCTTCCGAAACGTGGTCACCCGTCAAGGAGGTGATCAGGCCGACTTTTGGGATTCCTGGCAAGCTCAAGCCAAAGCGGGGAACCCAAGAGCAAAAAACCTGGTGCACCGCTATCAATACCGTCCCCCGGAGGAACTCTTTGATGTCGTCAATGATCCTTACTGCCTCGAGAACCTCATCGACCGACCGCAATACACCGCCACCGCCAAGAGCCTCTCCGAACAACTCAATCAGTGGATGAAAGCGCAAGGCGATCAGGGACAGGAAACGGAACGTTTGGCAAGGACTCGGAGCAGGGGCTACATTCAGCAACACGGAAACAAATAAAAGAGACGCTTCACCGGCCCCCAACGCCTATCCCGCCGGCGTCCTTGAACATCAATGGCCTTTGTATTGCGCGTTGACGAACGCTGGCCCATAATCGCTCCCGATCGACACCGCACAGCCAGCATGCCGACAGTCGCGCAACAGCTACAAACCGCCCGGGAAGCCCAATCGCTCTCCATCGACGACGTCGCCGATCTGACCAAGCTCAGAACCGACCATATTCGAGCCCTCGAATCCGGGAACTATGAGATTTTCTCAGCGCCGGTGTATGTTCGGGGGTTCACCCGGACCTACGCCACCGTCCTCAAGCTTGATGTCAGCCAGATCCTCGAAACGCTGTCGATGGAGCTGACCCAAGAACCCATGGCCCAGGAGGATCATCCCGATCATCCCCACACCAAGGGCCTGGTCGAGTTCGCCGCACTTTACCTCTCTCGAATCAACTGGAAAGTCGCCCTCCCGATCTTTCTTTTCTTTGCCCTGATTGCGATCGGCAGTCTTGGGGTAAAGCTATGGCAACACCAACAAAGTAAAGATCCACTAGAGAATCTCGGAGAGGGAATCTACCAGGCCGACCGCCCCATTCCTTCGTCCTACCTGCCCCTGCGCCTCAGCACCAACGACGTCACGACCCGACCTTAACCTTAACGACGATCCCGGTCAGGTCGTCCTCTTGGTCCTCTCCCGCACTGAAGTCCCGAACCGCATCCCTGAGCGACGACAAAATCTGATTGCCGTTCTCGTTTCGATGCTGGTGTATATGGAACAAGATTCGGTCGATGCCAAAAAATTCGTCATTCTCGTTCATGGCTTCTTCAAACCCGTCGGTCAGGAGCACGACAATATCTCCTTCCAGCAACTGAAGATCCGTTTCGACCGTGTAATGAGTGTCAATCCGGACCCCGAGCGGCGGGCCCGTGCGCTTCAATTGGGCTCGGCAGGCTCCGTCGGCTCCAATCACCAAGCCGGATGGATGCCCGGCGTTGGCCCAACTCAGTTTCTTCTTTTCGGGATCCAGACCGACCAGAATCATGGTGATATAGCGCTCCAAACTCAAATCCTCTGCCAAAACCAAGTTGGCACGAGAAAGCAGGTCGCCAAGATTCTCCCGGCGTTTGGCCAGAATGCGGAGGTAGGCCCGTGCCTCGGCCATCAGGAGAGCCGGTCCGATCCCATGCCCCGTCACATCAGCGACCACGGCCCCAAACCGGTCACCCAAGAGCGGAAGGTAGTCAAAGTAATCCCCGCCCGCCGCCGCCGCCGGGAAACTGGCACCGGCAATATCAAACCCTGGCACCCGCGGCGCTTCCTTGGGGAACATCCATTGTTGGATGTCACGGGCCACTCGAAATTGCTCCTCATGTTCTCGCAGTTCTTGCTCCGCCTGCTTTCGCGCAGTGATATCTCGGATGAATGCGACGTACATCCGCCGACCCTGGAGTTCAAGACTGCTCAATGCCGTTTCCAAGGGCAGGGACCGGCCATCCCGTGTCATGCCACTCGCCTCAAAAAGCCGCCGCTCCTCCCGTTCGCCACTTGCCACCATATTGGACTCGAAAACATGTCGTCCCGATTCTCCGAAAAGACGATTCATGTTTTGCCCAATCAGTTCCTCGCTTGGATATCCAAAAATTGACTGAGTCGCGGGATTGGCAAAATGAACCATCCCCACAGCATCCATCAGAAGAACGGCGTCACTGGAGTTTTCCCAAAGCAGACGGTTCCGCAACTCACTTTCTCTCAGAGCGGCTTCCACATGAGTCCGCTCACGACGAGTCTGTGCCTCCCTCATTTCTCGCTCGACCGCCACCACGAGTCGAGCAAGTTGCCCTTTCATCAGA
>DEAY01000453.1 GCA_002348345.1 Verrucomicrobia bacterium UBA2970 | reverse complement strand
CACGCTGGTTCTCTTCACCTCCGATAATGGTGCGAATACGGCCAATGGGTCCTCCAACGCCCCCTTGTCGGGACGAAAGGGCCAGACGATGGAAGGAGGAATGCGTGTTCCGATGGTGGTCCGATGGCCGGGGGTCATCCCGGCACGTTCTCAATGTGATGAACTGGCGACGATGATGGATCTGTTTCCTACCTTTTTGGGTATCGTGGAAGGGGAAGCCTATCGGTCCCAGCGGCCGATTGATGGAAAGGATATCGGCGCGTTATTGCGCGGCGAGCCCGGGGCGAAGACGCCGCATGAGGTCTTCTACTATTATCGACGCCATCAATTGCAGGCGGTTCGTTCGGGACCGTGGAAGTATCATTTGCCCTTGGAACGGACTTTCCCCGTTTGGAGCACCTATGAGCGTGAGGGGCCCGGGAGGAATGGGAGGTTGATTCATTTGTTGCGAGACCCGAAGGAGGAGCAGGATGTGTCTGCCGACAACCCGGGCGTGGTTCGGAAGTTGTTGCAGTGGGCGCTCGATGCCAAGCGACGATTGGGGCATGAAGGTCAGGCAGGTTCGGAACAACGTTCCGTATGGGACATTGAGGATCCGACGCCCCGTGTTTTGGTGCGTTAGAATGAAAGGATGTCTCGAGCCGGTCGGATGAAGGACGGCGCTTCCCGGCCCTCGCGGAGGAAGACGTGAGGCGGCCCGGACGCGATCCAGGGCACCAGAGATACGAGTCGATGAAGCACCCGGTTGGCCGGGTGCTTCGGATGGTTGCTGGGATGGTTGTCTGGATAGGAGTTGAGATGGGAGTTTGGATGATGAGCAGATTACTCGGGATGGTTGGCGTGCTGACACTCATCGCTGCGATGGGCGCGGAACGGCCCAATATTGTCTTTATCATTGCTGACGATATGAACTGGAATGATTGCGGGGCCTACGGCAATCAGGCGGTCAGAACCCCTAATATCGATCGGTTAGCGAGGGAGGGAATGCGCTTTGAGCATGCCTATCTGACCGCGAACTCCTGCAGCCCCAGCCGCGCGAGTATCATCACCGGGCGTTACCCGCACAACACCGGGGCCGAGCAATTGCACTGGCCCTTGCCGAGTGCCTCGGTCACCTTTGTCGAGAAACTCAAGCGCGCGGGTTATTACACGGCGGCAGCGGGAAAATGGCATCTGGGCGACGGCGTCAGGGATCGCTTTGATGATGTCTTCGAAGCCTCCATGGCCGGGTTCATTCTGCCGACGGGGGAAGGGGACGCGCCTCCGAGGATGATTGCGAAAGCGCCGAGTGGATGTGAAGCGTGGGTTCCCACTTTGAGAAACCGGCCGAAAGATCGTCCGTTTTTTCTCTGGTTAGCCGCCTTGGATCCTCACCGGGAATATGAAGAAGGCGCCCTCGATCCTCCCCACCGGGCCGAAGATGTCGTTGTGCCTCCCCATCTTCCCGATACGCCGGAAGTGCGTGAGGATTTGCGATTATACTACGATGAAATCGGGAGGCTCGACCAGTATGTCGGCCGGGTTGTCGCTGAGCTGGATCGGCAGGGGGTGAGCGAGAGGACTCTCATCCTCTTCATCACCGACAACGGCCGACCCTTTCCACGGGATAAGACGAGCCTCTATGATGGTGGCATCCGGACCCCTTGGATCGTCAAATGGCCGGACCGGGTGGCGGCGGGGGCGGTGACGGAAAGTTTGGTCAGCGCCGTGGATATCGCGCCAACGTTCCTGGAGGCGGCGGGAGTGGCACCGGTGGCGACCTTCGCGGGGTTGAGTTTCTTGCCGGTGTTGGATGACCCCGAGGTCAGCGTGAGGGATTATGTTTTCGCCGAGGATCATTGGCATGACTATGAAGATCATGGGCGATCGATTGGGACACAGCGTTACAAGTTGATTCGAAACAGTTATCCGGACCTGGCCGCGACGCCATCGGCGGATGCCGGACGGAGCTTGACCTGGCAATCGATGTTGATGCTGAAGGCGGAAGGGCGACTGACACAGGCTCAAAATGCGTGTTTCCGCGCGCCTCGACCAGAGTTTGAGTTCTACGATTTGCTTAACGACCCACATGAACTTCGAAATCTGATCGACGTGCCCGAACAACAGGCATTGGTCGAAACGCTCAAGCACGAGCTGGGCCTGTGGGCCGAGCGCACCGGTGATTACCTTCCGACTGTGAGAACGCCCGACGAATTCGACCGAGTGACGGGTGAACCCGATCATTCGGTGAGAGTTCGACCAAGACGTTCCAAACACGAGATGTTCGGAACCTATGGGAAGTACTAGGGAATGTTTCGACTGACCGTCTGAACTTCAGAACGCCTGGCGAATACGGATTGAACCGTCGCGGCCCTCGATCGGTGCCGGGGCGGGTCGGACTCGTGGCGCGTCCCTGGTCTTCAGGGGATTGTCGTGAGCGGATTGATGGAGGAGGGGCCGCACTCATGGTGCGCGCGGCTCCCTGGGCTCAAATTTGGTTCCCTCACCAGATGCTCACGCGGTCGCCCTCCGGTCGCCACATCTGGTCGGACTGACTCACCCCGAAGACGTCGTAAAAGGGTTGGAAATTGGTGAGGGGGCCGTTGACTCGAAACTTGGGGGGCGAGTGGGTATCGGTTTTGAGCCGACGCATGATCATCTCGGGTCTGGTGTTGATCCGCCAAATCTGGGCCAACGAAAGGAAGAAACGTTTGGCGCCGGAGTAGCCGTCGATGTCAGCGGGCGGTTGGCCCTCCAGCGATTTTTGATAGGCCCGCCAGGCCAGGGTGAGCCCGCCGAGATCGCCGATGTTTTCACCGAGGGTCAGTTGACCGTTGACCTTCTGACCTTCAAGGGGTTCGAACTGGGCATACTGGTCGACCAGTTGTCGGGTACGCTCGCCGTAGGCTTTGGCGTCGCTCTGAGTCCACCAATCACGGAGGTTGCCGTCACCATCGGAGCGCCGGCCTTGATCATCGAAGCCATGGCCGATTTCGTGTCCGATCACCATCCCAATGGCGCCATAGTTGACCGCATCGTCCGCCTTCATGTTGAAGAAGGGGGGTTGGAGAATGGCCGCGGGAAAAACGATCTCGTTCATCTGTGGGTTGTAGTAGGCGTTGACGGTCTGGGGATTCATGAACCATTCGGTGCGGTCAATCGGTTTCCCGAGCTTGGCGACCTCGCGGGCGTGGACAAACTCGCTGGCCCGACGGAGGTTGCCAATGAGATCGTCGGGCTTGATCTCGAGCTTCGAATAGTCCTTCCATTGGTCGGGATAGCCGATCTTGGTGGTGAACTTCTTCAACTTCTTATGGGCCTCCCCCTTGGTGGCCTCGTCCATCCATTCGAGGTGGTCGATGCTCTCGGCCATGGCCTTTCGAAGATTTCCCACGAGCGCCAGCATCCGCTCCTTAGCTTGAGGTGGGAAATGACGCTTCACATACTCCCTGCCCACGACTTCGCCGAGGATGCCGTTGACCAGGCTCACGGCGCGTTTTTCGCGTGGTTCGGGTTCCTCCTGGCCGCCGAGCTTCTTGGAAAAGAAATCAAACGAGGCCTGAAAGTAGTCCTCGCCCAGGTAGGGCGCGGCATCGATCAAGAGGCGCGCCTGGTAGTAGGCCTTCCAGACCTCGGTCGAGGTATCTTGGATCACCTTCTGGAGTCCTTGAAGATAGGTGGGTTGTCGCACGATCACATGGGACTCTTCGGCGATATCGCTGATTCCCAAATAGTCGTTCCAACCGAAACTCGGGAGGAGAGCCCGGAGTTGGTTGAGAGAGACCCGGTTGTAGGTCTTGATGCGATCGCGATTCTCGACCCGAGTCCATTGGTGTTCGGCGATGGCTTTTTCCAATTCATAAACCCGGTAGGCCTTGACCGCAGGCTGGTCGATCCCTGCCAGGGTAAAGAGTTGGGTGAGGAGCACCTGGTAATGGGTTTGCAGGCGTTTGGATCGGTCGTCGTCGAGGAAGTAGTAGTCCCGGTCCGGAAGGCCGAGTCCGCTCTGGGTGAAGTAGACCACGTATTGGGTTGAGTCCCTGGAATCCTGATTGATCCAGAAAGAGAAGGGCCGGCTGATTCCGAGCCGACCGGCGGTTGCCCACTCCTGGGCGAGGGCCGAGCGGGACGTTCTCTCGATCGCGTTCAGTGCTTCTTGGATGGGAGCCAGGCCCAGTGAGTTGATGCCATCTTCATCCATGTAGCTGCGGTAGAGGTCGCGAATCTTTTGCCCGTCAGAGTTGGCGTCAAGATTCGAGTTCTTGCTGAGCCCGTCGATGATGGCGAGGACGTTGTCCCGGCTTTCCTCAGCCAGAATGACGAATGAGCCCCAGCGGGTCTTGTCGGCGGGGATCGGGGTTTCCTTGAGCCACTGTCCATTGACGTGTTCAAAAAAGTCGTCCTGCGGTCGAACCGCCTGATTGAATCCGGAAAAATCAATGGCCGGCGAGTCCGCGGCCTGGCCGAGCGTTGCGGTCAGGAGAAGAGTGAGGCTGCAAGCACGGAGGGGTTCCAGCCAACGGGTCACGATCTGCATGGCTCCATTCAATTCGGCCAAGTCCCCGAAAGTCCAGCCTGGATTTGGGGGAGAGAGTCTGGTCGTGTCGCAATCGTTTGAGGGTCGAGGGATGATCCTCCCCCTCGGAGGTGATTCGCGCTTCAAGGCTCGAGGCTTAGTCGGTTGCGGAGGTTTTGTGGTGTTCGTAACGGTGCCCGTAGAAAAGGGTAATCAGGGTGATGGAGGCCAGGGCGAGGGTAAAGATCGCAGCATTGGGAGTTCGCCCCGTCCATTCTTCCAGGGAGTGCCAAGGCCATGGAAAGTGGAAGAAGGCGAAATTCAGACAAAAGAAGACCCAAGCGGTGAAGAGCAGGTTCCAGCGGGCGAAATGACGACCACTCCGACCCCGGTCGCCGGACCGTTTCAGCACGAAGGCCAGAACCAGCGCGATCGTGACGGGAATGATCCCGTAGACGAGCCAACCGAACAGTTCAAGGGTGCGTGGCGAGGAAAGGATGAAGGAGGTGATCGCGTCACCCCACTGGGGTCCAACATTGGGGAGCGCCCGGATGGGAGCGGTGAATTGGGTGAGGAGGAGTTCGATTTGCTGGGTTTCATAGACCAGGTGTCGCACCGTCTTGCCGGCGATTGGCAAGATGACAATCGGGAGGGTGACCATGTAAGGCCAGAACCGTCCAGCGACGATCCCGATGATCGGGAGCATCCCCATCGTCACGGCGTGATCGGCGAATTCATCAAATTTTGGATTGTCTTGAAAGTTCCATGCGAGCAGGGCGCCGACATGGACGAGGATGAGAAGCCATTCATTGCCGGCGGAGAATTCGGCACTTTCCTCCTCGGGTTCGTTCTTGATCAGATCTCGGTTGATCCAGACGCCCAATGCAAGAATCGCTCCGAAGATCGTTCCGAATGCGGTTTCCATCATGTTCCACCAGTTGAACCGCGAGACGATTGTGTGGAGCGGACCGTCGGCGAAAAAGCCGGTCTCGAAGAATTCCGGATGCCAGGCGTGGTAGTGCTGCAGGTATTGGCCCAGGGCGAAGCCGAAGCCTCCGGCTAGGAAACCAAACAGGGTGAGCCATTGGGCCAGTTTATCCCGCTTAATGATCGAAACGTAAAGCAGGACGCTCAGAAGGGCCATGAAGAGTCCCCCCCAGCGTTCCCGCCGGGGTTGTTCGATGCCGAGGTCCGGTTCAAAGTACCAGTGATCGGAGAAGTAAACATCTGGAAGAATCTTGTTTGCCGGATCAAAGGGTTGATTGATCAGAGCGATGCCTCCGAAGAGGAAGAAAAGCATGAGAATGAGCAAACTCCCGATCTCGGTTGGCTTGTAACGGACTCGGGAGAGTCCAATCCCGAAGAACGCGGCGGCCAGGGCGATCCAGATGCCCCCTTTGATGAAGAGCCCCACAAGCCCCCACCGGAGGGCCTCCGTGTTGCCGATGAGTTCACGGTCGTGAGTGAGGCCGACGGTTTGGCCGTAAGTCATTGA
>DEAY01000126.1 GCA_002348345.1 Verrucomicrobia bacterium UBA2970 | reverse complement strand
GCGCGAGTGGCGGAATTGGCAGACGCGCTAGATTTAGGTTCTAGTGCCTTCGGGCGTGGAGGTTCAAGTCCTCTCTCGCGCACCATTTTTCTGGTTCGATTCAAAGATCCCTGATCAGATCCTTGAGTCGGGCGATGTGACGATGATAGGCCTCGGCCGTGGCATGGAGCGGGTCGTTGTGGCCCCCGGTGATCTCGCCGAAGAGCTTGGGTTCTGGACAGGCGGCATGGTTTTTTTCGGCATGATGAAATGGAATCATCCCGTCTTCGCGGCTGTGAAGAATCAGTTTTGGGATCTTCACAGAGGGCAGTTTACTGCGAGTGTCGTAATTGATCGTGCTCAGGGTTTCTACCGGAAGGAAGGGAAAGAGTTCCTTTCCGATGTCGATGATCCGGGTGAAGGTGCTTTGGAGGACGAGGGCGGCGATGGGTTGGCGCACGGCCAGTTCCGTCGCGACCGCTCCTCCGAGTGATTCGCCCATGGCAATGATTTTGTCGGTGGGAAACCGTTTTTCTTGGCGCAACCATTGATAGGCGGCGACGGCGTCTTGGTAGGTTCCCTCCTCCGAGGGCCGGCCACTGCTCCGGCCATAGCCCCGGTAGTCGTAGACCATGACGCTGAATCCCTCCCTCAGCCAGATCTCGTAGAGACCGAGACGGTAACTGATGTTGCCGCCGTTTCCATGGGAGATGAGAACCACCCAATCACTCCAGGGCCCGTCCTCCACGGCGGAAAAAAACCAGCCGTGGATACGGTAGGCGTCGCCGGAGGGAAGGTAGACTTCCTCGGGCGAGGGATGGATGTCGGTGGGGGCGTGAACCAGTTCGGTTCTGGGTTGGTAGACTTGAACGTACTCAAAGAGTCGAAGAAGGAGATAAAGAACAAGGGGCGTGAGAAGGATCCCGAGCACGTTTTTGATTCGATTCCGATTCTGTAATCCTTGGGGGGGCACGAAGGTGTTTTGGGGAAGTCTGTCGAAAAGGACGGGGTATGTAAACCGAGAAGCCGAAGCGACCGCTTCCCGTCCCAGGTCAGAAGGCGAGGGGTTGCCTCGGGCGTGAGCGTTTGTGAGCGGCAGTGGCTCCGAGAAGGCGGGGCTGACCTTACTGCCAGTGGAGGAGGTCGGAGTGAGGCTGGTTGTCGTTGTTCCAGCGGCGAAGGGTGTAGTGGCTGCGGGAAAAGAGTCGTTTTCGAGGAATGCCCTCGACGTGCCCATCACAGAAGCCGACGTTGTAGCGGCCCCGATGCCGTCGTTTGGTGGAACGGATGATGTCGGCGCTCGGCAGCCAGGATTCGCGCTGAACCCCGTCGCGTGAGTTGATGTCGAGCAGACCCATTCCGCTGTAGGTCGGCTGGGAAATATGGACATCATACAATCCCTTGATGATTGCCGGGCTTGACCAGATCAAATGGGCGTCGCCAATGGCGATCATATCCGAGGGACTCCGAACATGGGATTCCTTGACTCGGAGGACGCCTCCCTCAGTGTCGGCGAGTTCTTGTGCGAGGGCGACTTTGGTCAAGGCGCCGCCGAGTCCCAGCTCGCTCGGGGTAAATTTCGTGCCGTTGGCGTTATAACCGTAGCTTCCCAGGGGCGCTCCGTCCGCGTTCCCTCCCAAGGTGAGTCCTTTGTAGTCGGGACATTTGTAGAGTTTGTTCGTCCAAATCGCCCCGGTATAGGGCGAGAGTGTTCGCGGCCAGAAGGCGTTCTCGATGCTGACCGTTGGGTCGACGTTGTAGACAGGGTAATACTCGAAGTCATTGACGTGCATCACCAGGCCCAGGATGATTTGCCGGTTGTTCCCTTTGCAGGCCGCTTGTTTGCCCATGGATTTTGCCATCGAAAGCGCGGGCAACAGCATCGCTGCTAGGATGGCGATGATGGCGATCACCACCAGCAGTTCAATCAAGGTGAAGGCCCGCCCCTCCATGGTCCCGATCTTGGGTGGTTGATGCCGAGAATGGGATTTAGGGAGCCGCATGGGAAGCCCGGGTTTTGCTTAGTTGATGATGAAATCGGCCTTACGAGAGATCACTCGGTAGATGCGCGAGGGATCCAGAGCCGCCGTGGGATCGACGAGGAAGGTGCCTTGGGTTTCCCCGACTGATTTCCAGGAACCGGGAATCCCACCAAGATTGGAATACTCGACTCGGTAGGAGTCGGTGCAATCCGTGGGTCCCCATTTGAGCAGTGCCCGGCCGCCGCTGTAACTGATATCCAGATCATCCACGGCACCGGGTTCCGTGCAGAGTTCGGGCGGCACTTTGTTGGTTTCAAACATCCGCACAAACTGGGAGGCTTCCTGAAAGTTCTCCCCGGGTGGCGCCGGTGAAGGCGCGGAGATGATCTGGGCCACAATGCCAAGTCCCTTGCGAAGGAAGAAGAGGCTGCGGAAATAGGTTTGTTGGACGTCGGTAAAGGTGGGTCCTGCCCCGAGTTCGGCATCCAAGTCGGGGTCACCGGTTGATCCTCCGAGGGCGTCGGCTTCAATGGCGTCGATTTGTTGGGTCAGGACATTGACCCTGAGGACTTGGCCAAAGCCGAGATTGGGCAATTCGATCTCGCCCCAGGCGTCGACTTCATACTCCGCGATCTGGGTTGTTCGGAGTTTCGCCGTCAGGCCGAGGATGGAAAAGGTGTTGGTGAAGGTGACACTGGTCGACCAGGTATCGCCGAACTGCATGGGATCCGGGAAATCGACGATGGGTTGATCAAAGATTCGGGCCAACTCATCGACATCGGTGTCGAAAGTCCCAAAAACCCTGCGGCCGACGAGAGGCACTTGCTCGATAAGGAGCCATTTGACGTCCCCGGTGGCCTCCAGGGTCATTCGTTCGGCCAGGGTCACTCCGGGGAAGCTGGCTCCGACAATCGTTTTGCTGGGGTCGACATAGTCAAAACGGCGGGTCTCGTCGGTGGGACCGTCGGTAAAGTCCCAGAGATGAGGGCCACCTGATTCGCCGACTTGTTCCCTGATCGGGATGGTCTCAATTCCGAAGAGGGCCGTCTGTTGGGGAGAGAGATTGCCGTAGGTACGGTAATACTCCCCGACTTTGCTGAACATATCCGAGCTCCGGATGGTGATCTGTCCCCATAAAGCGGTGGTGGCAACGAAGCATCCGAGGAGGAGGGCGGCTGAAGTCTTCATAGTTTGTTTTCTCTTCATTTGAACCGGTTGCTGGCTTCCAAGCGGCAAAAACATCACCAAAGGCAACGGCTTTGTGGGAAAATGAACGTCTTTCTCGCTCCCATGGTGTCCTTACAATTGGCCTGAATCTCTGTCAAGGGATTTGCAGATTTCATGCCTAGATGGGTGTCTGGGCGCATTTTTTTCATTTCCTTTTCTAGAAAAGCCTACACCGAGAAAAACGTCCCCTGGGACAACTTTTGTCTGATGGCCCGGTTTAAGCTGCTCTCAAGTCGATGATATTATGAATGCAGAACAGATGGAACTCAAGTTGGCTCGATCCTCAAAAGCGCGTCCTCTTCACCGCCGTCGAAACCTCTCTCGAGCAAGTTGGTGGTTTACTCAGATGCGTAATGCGGTGAACGAGACCCGAGACATGAGCGAATCCGGCATGGATTCGGAGAAAGATATGGGCGCTCTGGGTATCAGGCATTAGCCCTTTGTCGAGTCACGCAGGTCATCTAGGAGCGGGGCTTTGAATCGACATGCCCCGCCAGCACCTCCCCGACGAGCCGACCACTGGTCAAGGCCCAGGCGATGTGAAGTCCGTGCCCCCAGAGGATTTGTCCCCCGAGGCCGTTCTGGCCCACCGCGTAAAGGCCTCGAATGGGGGTGCCATCTTCTCTGAGAACCTGAAACGAGGAATTGATCGCAGCACCGCCTTCCGTGGTGGTGAAGTAGGCCTTGGCGGGCCCCATCAAGATCCATCGGTTTCCCGTCAGCATCCGACGACCCTTGGAGCGGCCAAGGGAATCTGCCAGTCCCGCTCGAAGCGCCTGATTGTAGCCGTCCACGGTTTGGAACAGGCGGCTCAGATCGACGGGGCACGTCACTGGAAAGGCCCCGGTCCGATCGAATTCCAGGGTGATGTCCTTTCGGTGTTTCCGATAATCCTCAAGGTAGGCGTAGGCGATTCTGGGTGCCGTTGAAATAAAATGGGGCCACCTTGAGTAGCGATCGGCGAGCGCTTCGTCGAGCAGGAGAAACGCGTCTTTGTTGGGTTGAGCGGTGATCGCAATTTCTCGATCCGGAGATTTCAGTTCGTTGCAGAAGCGTTCCCCTTGTCGATTGACCAGGATGGTGCCGTCTTCAAAGAGGGCGTCCTCCGGATGTTGCCAGGTGAGAACCAGGCGTTTGGCGAGGTGTCGAACGACGCTCGGGGGGCAGTGTTTTGCGAGCAAGCTGGCCAAGGCGGTGGGAAGCGGTCGTTGGAGGAACCAGTTTCCGAGGAGGGCGGATCGATCCGGTGCCACGAATCGGAGTTCGGGGCCGTAGGTGACGTCCATGTTGACCAGGTGGGCTCCAACCGATTCCGCCAACCGATGCCCGTCTCCATGGGCTTGAGGATTGATCCCCTCCACTTCGGCAAAGGCCTCGCCGCGAAAGCGGGTGATCAGGTCCGGGGCGTTCGCATAGTCTCCTGCAGCCAAGACCACTCCTCGTTCGGCCGATACTGAGGTGAGTCTTGCGTCCTGTTCGAATTCGACGCCGGAGATCCGGTCTCCGGTTTCGGTGAGGCGAAGGACACGGGCCTTGGTCAGGAGGGTGCCGCCCAGCGATTGGAAGTGTTTGGTGAGTTGTCGAATATAGGCTTTGGCTCCGGGGATGACATTGTGCATCCGGGCTACCCGGTTGGGCGGTTCGGGATGAGGGCCGTTGAATCGGAGGCCGAGTTCCTCCAGCCATTCCAGGGTGGCTGCGCTTCTCTCAAGGAAGGATCGGCGAAGTTCGTGATGGTTCTTTGCTTCGATCCAGGCAGGAGCGAAGCGCCCCGCGTCTTCTGCATGGTCCTGCCAGCGATCTTCGATTCCGGCACGGGATTGGTGTCGCGTTCGATTGCTCGTAAACGAGCCGACGGCAATGCCGGTGGTACCGCCGGGTTCTGGGCCCTTTTCCAGCAAGAGCACTCGAACCCCGAGTTGGGCAGCACGGACGGCCGCGGCGAGGCCGCTGCCGCCTGCCCCGACGACGATCACGTGAAAGGATTGAGAGAGGCGCGGCACGGTGTCAAAGGCGAAGCGCCGTTAGATTTCCCAACAGAAGGAGTTTCAATTTGACGCATCACGCTGTATTGATAAGGGCGCAAGGTTATGGGAGTCGACGCAAAAATTGGTTTCATCGGGACCGGAAAAATGGCGCTTGCTTTGGCCAAGGGAATGGTGGAGCAAGGGATTGCGTCGCCCAATCAACTCATTGGAACCGATCCCTTTCCCGCTGCACGGGACGCCTTTGCCGCCGCGGTGGGGGCGCGTGCGGTAGATGAGCCGGGGACGGTCCTTCGGGAAAGCGATGTGATCTTCATTGCCGTCAAGCCTCATCATCTGGAAGAGGCCCTCGTGGCACTCAATCCCTTTCTGACAACGGATCATTTGGTCATTTCGATTGCCGCGGGTGTTTCGATCGCCACCATTGAGGAGAACCTCATGCCTTCGACCAGGGTGGTGCGGGTGATGCCCAACACGCCGGCGATGGTGGGCGCGGCTGCCGCCGGGTTTGCCCTGGGGAATCATGCGAGCGAAGAAGACGGCCGGCTGACAGAGGCGCTGCTCTCGGCCGTCGGGATCTCCGTGGCCGTGCCAGAGGGGTTGATGGATGCGGTGACCGGCCTCAGCGGCAGCGGCCCCGCCTATGTCTACCAGATCATCGAAGCATTGAGTGATGGCGGCGTTGCCGCGGGTCTGCCTCGAGAGATCTCGACAAGATTGGCGGCGCAGACCGTTCTCGGGAGCGCCAAGATGGTGCTTGAGACCGGGGAACATCCTGGGTCGCTGAAGGACATGGTTACGAGTCCGGGCGGCACGACGATTGAAGGGGTTCACGAATTGGAGAAGGGCGGTCTACGCGCCACGTTGATGAATGCGGTCCGGGCGGCAAGTGCGAAGTCCCGGAAACTGGGTCGGCGGGGTAAAAAATCGAAACGGTTTTAGATCGGGAGTTGTAGAAGAAGCCGATGAATTTTCCCGCCCCCTCTGAGAAGCAGGCAAGGATCGTGTGGACCGCTGCCTCGGCGTTGGGCGTCGCGGTGATTCTTGCCCTGGTGGCCTTGATTCTCCTCGGGATGGGGTGGGTGGCCAAACAGCTTTCCTCGGTACTCTTGCCTCTGGCGGTCGCTGGCGTCATCGCCTACCTTCTCGATCCGGTCGTCGACTACTTTCAAGGGAGAGGGATGGCGCGATCCTGGGCGATTATCCTGGTCTTTTTCTTGGCGATCCTGTTTCAGGCCGGGATGATCGGAACGGTGGTGCCTCGCCTGATTCGCGATACGCGGGGATTGAGGGCTGAATTCCCAGAGTACAAGGACCGACTGCGAGATCGGATCAACGAGTTTCTTCACAAACCGCCCTTCAATATCGAGGCGAAGGATATTTTCGACCGAATGAATCCTTCCGGGATCCTGTCCGGTTTCTTTGGAGAGGACTCCAATGGAGAGTCGGCTCCTGAAGGGTCGGAGGTGTCCACCGGCCCGCAAAGAGAGGAGACCGAGGCGTCCCTCCCGTCGACCCCGGCCGAATCGGCTCAACCTCCGCCAACAGTAGCCCCATCGGAGCCTGTTGAATCGGGTTCCCCGTTCGCTATCGACAGTGAACTGTTGGAGAAGGGGTGGTCTCTGGTCACGAGACTGGGAGAACTCCTTCTCGATCAAATCAATAAGATTGGCTCGCTCTTCGGATTGCTGGCGGGGTTTGCTCTGGTTCCGGTGTATGTCTTTTATTTCCTTGCCGAGAAGAAGGGGATCCAGGATAGCTGGACCGATTATTTGCCCATCCACGAATCGAAGTTGAAGGAGGAGATCGTTTTCGTTCTTCGCTCGATCAACGATTCGCTGATTGTGTTCTTCCGCTCACAGGTGCTCGTTGCCATGTGCGTCGGCATCCTCCTGATGATCGGGTTCTCGATCATTGACCTGCGTTACGGGGTGCTGCTGGGCTTCATTGCCGGAATCCTGGGGATTGTTCCCTACCTGGGGGTCATGCTGAGTATCGTTCCCGCAGTCACGATTTCGGTCATTCAATCCAATGGCATTCTCCATCCGATGTTGACGATTGGCATCTTTGTCCTGGTGCAGATGCTGGAAGGATTGGTGATTTCTCCCAAGATCATTGGGGATCGGGTGGGGCTTCATCCGTTGACAGTGATTATCTCGATCATGATCGGGACGACGCTCTTCGGCGGCATCACCGGAGGGGTTCTCGCCATTCCGCTGACGGCCGCCTTGCGAACCCTGATGTTCCGATACGTCTGGCGTCGATACGATTGGGAGGGCTACCTGACGGCCACCGTCGAGGCGGAAGTGACCATGGAAGACGATCCCCCGCCCAATTGAGGCGTAGTGACGGTCAGGGGCCAGCTGGCTTATGCATCAGTCTGTTGCCGGAGGGGCCGCACATCAATCGCTTTCATGCCTGCCGCTCGAATGGCCTGAAGCCCGAGCTCGGTGTCCTCGTAGGCGAGGCATTTTTCCGGATCGATTCCCATCAGACTCGCCGCTTTCAAAAAGATATCGGGCGCCGGCTTTTGCCGGACGACGTCCTCACTGGTCACCAAATGGTCGAAGAGGTGGTCGATGTTGAGGTGGCTGAGGACTTGGGAAATGATTTTTCGCGTGCCGCCGGTGGCGACCGCCATGGGGACCCTGCCGTGATGTTGGTGGGCGACGCTGATGACCGGTTCAATGACCGTGACGGACTCGAGATGGGGAAGGTAGGAAGCTTCCTTTTCGAGCGAGAGCTCGATGGGGTCCAGGTCCCGGTCCTGTTCTTCGTTGATCATCCGAATGATATCGCGCGAAGGAACTCCACCCAAGGCGTAGAAGCGTTCTTCGGAGAATTCGAATTGGTGTCGGTTGGCCAGGGCGCGCCAGGCCTGCCAGTGAAGCGGCATGGTGTCGGCGAGGGTGCCGTCACAGTCGAAGATGATCCCTTCAACGGTCATAGGTTGGCTTCGCTCAACCGCTGCTCGATATCATCCGCCATGAGGGGATCGATGACCGAGTCGAGATCTCCCTCCATGAGGGCCGGGAGATTGTAGAGGGTTAATTCGATTCGATGGTCGGTGACCCGGTTTTGGGGGAAATTGTAGGTTCGGATCCGCTCGTTGCGCTCACCGGTTCCCACCTGGGCTTTTCTTTGGGCGGCGTATTTGGCATTTTCCTCGGCGATTTTTCGTTCGAGCAGGCGTGATCGCAAAACGGTCAGGGCCTTGATTTTGTTCTGTTGCTGGGAACGACCGTCGGCGCATCGAACGATGAGGCCGGATTCTTTGTGTTGAATTTGGACCGCGCTGTCGGTGGTGTTGACCCCCTGCCCTCCTGGACCGGAGGCTCGGCAGACAGAGACCTCGATATCATCGGGTTTAATCTCGATATCAACCTCTTCCGCCTCGGGAAGCACGGCCACCGTGGTCGTCGAGGTGTGGACCCGACCCTGGGCCTCGGTGACAGGGACTCGTTGGACGCGGTGAACGCCACTCTCGTATTTGAGCCGCTTGAAGACGTCGTCTCCCTTGACGGTAAAGATGACTTCCTTGAACCCTCCGAGATCGGAGGGGCTGGTGTCCATGACCTCGACTCTCCAGCCTTTTTGCTCCGCGTAGCGATTGAACATGCGGTAGAGGTCGGCGGCGAAAAGAGCGGATTCCGACCCGCCCGCTCCGGCCCGGATTTCAATAATCGTATCGCGGGAATCAGTCGGATCTGGGGGTAAGATCCCGGCTCGAAGGGCTTGTGCCGCGGCTTCTTGAGAGGCGGTGAGTCGTTTGACTTCCTCCTGAGCCATCTGACCGAGTTCCGAATCGCTCGGTTCGGTTTCCAGCAGTGCCTGATTCTCCTGAAGCTCCTCCGCCGTCTTGCGGTAGGTTCTGCCCAAGTCGACCAGTGACTTGACCCGATTATACTCTCGGGAGAGTTCCTGGGAGCGTTTTTGGTCCCCGAACACCGAAGGATCCCCGAGAGCGGCCTCGAGCTCGGCAAGGCGGCTCTCGAAACGATCGATATGTTCGTTGAGATCCATGATCGGTCAGGCCAAAGGTCCGGCGAAAGGCCGCCGGCAGGCAAAAAGAAGACCGCCCGGGAGGGCGATCAAAGCATCGCCTGGCGGGCGGTCTTGAAAGGATCGCGCTAACGGCGCTTTTTCTTGAACGAGGCAGCTTTCTCTTGGGCTGCCTTGGTTTTGGCCATGCGCTGCTGGAACTTGTCAACCCGTCCGGCGGTATCAACAAAGACCTGCTGACCCGTATAAAACGGGTGCGAGGCACTGCTGATGCCGAGAACGACAAGTGGATATTCGTTGCCGTCTTCCCAGGTGACAGTTTGTTTCGAACGGGCACAGGACTTACTCAGGAAGGTAAATCCCGAAGCGGAGTCCTTGAAGACCACCGGCCGATACGATTCCGGATGGATATCTTTCTTCATCTCAAAGGGCGAGTGAAAATACCATTGGATTCGAGGTTGACAAGGGAAAACTTGAGGCCGGGAGTCGGCGGGGCCTTCGCCTCGGTCTGCTTTCTCTCAGGGGTTCCCCGGGACGGGGGTTGCCACCGACCCTGTCGGAACCGGTTTTCCCCCTTCCGGATCCCTAGTTCTCGCCGTGGAGTCGTTGGGACAGCTCGGCCATGGATCGGTAGAGACCGGGCGTTTCCAGGCTCGAATCCCCGTCCACTTCATTCATGATTTGCTCGTAGGCCTCGATCATGGCAGCCCGCTGTCGAGGGGAGATCTTGTGTCGGGAGGCCACCCGATTCAGGTTTTTCACAGCGGCTTCGAATTGGCGAGCCCGCACGGCACGCTCGACTCCCTGAATCAGATCCTGGGCTTCCTCGCTGGCTTCCTCGAACTGGGGTTGA
>DEAY01000078.1 GCA_002348345.1 Verrucomicrobia bacterium UBA2970 | reverse complement strand
CTGTCGCGGATCCGGATTGATCAACCACGATCCCAAATTCCATCCGCGGTTGTCCGCTTCCTCAACAAAAACATAGTTTCTCGAAGGAAAGGCGATCGACGCATACTTGGTGATCGAGTTACTCTGATCCTCGCCATCCAAACCTCCCGCGCCGCCATAACTGTCGTAAGCAAAACCTTTTCCGACCGGCTGTCTGAACCGCAAATCACCGGGACAATGCCAGGACTCGACCGCGCTGGCATACGGAAAGAGTTTCCCTTGGCGCAACCCTTCTTTGGCTTCGGCCAGGGCCCGTTCTTTGCGAGTGCCATCGAACCCCCGAACCGGCTTCGGTCCGGTCCAAAAATCTCGCCCTTGACGGTAGGTGCTCATTCCAACGACTCGATCTTCATTGTCATCGGCGTACATCATAAACGACAAGGCCAGTTGTTTTTGATTGCCTTGACACCGGGCACCCGTGGCCTTGGTTTTTGCCTTGCTTAGGGCCGGCAACAGCATGCCCGCCAGAATCGCAATAATGGCAATGACAACGAGGAGTTCGATCAAGGTGAACCCACGACGGCTGGAATTATTTTGAGTTTTCATGAGAAGCGGAGTCTTGCACCTCATATTCTCTCGCCATCAGGGATTCAGCAAGCCAAGAAAAGCCCTTCACTGCAAACGGCCCCCGTCAATAGGAGGCCTCCCTGGAAAACCTCCAATTTGAGCTGGTATTCGAACCAAATCATCCCGATTATTCTCCCGAACCAACGTCACCGAGACCGCCAAAACCGATTCATGACGCCAACCTGGGTGAATCCCAGTCTCCAGGCGCTCTGAATGGAGAGGGTGCCTCGACAATCTCAATCCCTCAAACCTGACCATGACGCCTGAAGATTTCACCAAGCTCACCAAAGACTGCTGTTCCCCTGAAATCGATCGCCGCATGTTTCTCAAATCAGCAGCCCTTCCCATCGGCTTGGCGGGCCTTGGGATTCCCCCGGTCTCCCATCACCTGCAAGCCGAGTCATCCGATTCCCGAAAGCCCAACTCAGAAACTCTGGTCACCTCACTGTATCAGAGTTTGAGCGAAGCTCAGCGGACTCAGATTTGCCTTCCCTTCGAGCATGAGAAGCGAAAAAAAGTCAGCGCCAACTGGCACATCACCAAGGCACGGGTTGGAGAAGATTTCACCCCGGACCAACAGGATCTCATCAAACAGATCTTTCTGGAGCTCCACCATCCCGAGTATCAAGCCGCCGTTTTCGAGCAAGTCGCGTGGGATACCGATGAGGAAGGCTTGGAGGACACCTCCATCGCCCTGTTCGGCAAACCGGGAGAGGGGCGGTTTGAATTCGTCCTCACCGGGCGCCATGTCACCCGCCGCTGTGATGGGGACAGCGTGGAGGGTAGCGCTTTCGGGGGCCCCATCTTTTACGGCCATCAAGCGGGAAACTACGACGAAGAACCGGCCCATCACCCCGGCAACGTCTATTGGTATCAGGCGAAGCGGGCAAACGAAGTGTTTCAAATGCTCGACGGCAAACAACGGGATGTCGCCCTCCTCCAATCCCCCCGATCAGAAAACGGCACGGCGACGGTCACCCTGACCGGGAAATCGCGCGATCTCCCTGGAATCCCCATCGAGGCACTCTCGGGCGACCAGAAGGATCATGTCCGCAAGGTCCTTGGCGACGTCCTCGCTCCTTTCCGCAAAAAAGACGCCGATGAGGCCCTCAAGATGGTTGACCCGGCTCAATTCGACCATCTCCACATGGCCTTTTACAAGAATCGCGATCTCGGGAACGATGGCGTCTGGGATGTTTGGCAGATCGAGGGGCCTTCGGCGCTCATCTTTTTCCGCGGTGAACCCCATGTCCATGCCTATATCCACATTCGCGATCAGGCCTCCATCTGACTCACATCGGACCAGAATTCGAATCACCGCTCGCCAGAGAGGACCCGGATTGAAATACTCCGGAACTCCACCCATCCGGCATGCCCCTCCGCTCCGTAGGTTTGGAAGGCAATCACTCCGGGCTCGAGAAATCCCGGGGCAGCGTTAGGGTCTCTAAAATCAACGATCGATTGCCCGTTCAACCAAACCTCGATATGGGGCCCCACCGCACGAATTCTGAGGTGGTTCCACTCGAGCACCTTGCGAAACCGGTCCATTTCATCCCCCTTTGCAAGCCAACGATCGGTGTAGAGCCCGATGTATTCCTCCGCGGCGGCCCGCCCGATATTGATCTGATACCCTCGCCGCCGCCGTTCACCAGCGCCGTGGCGCAGATAGACGCCGCTATTATACTTTCCGTGCTCGTCGATCTTGAATTCCAGCTCCAAATCAAAGTCCCGAAAGGCTTGCTCCGTCATCAGCAAGCCACTTTTCCGGGAATCTCCAAATTGTCCGCCCACAATCCGTCCGCCGACCACCTTCCATTCTGCCGTCCCGACCGTCTGCCATCCCGAAAGATCCCTGCCATTGAAAAGCTGGAGCGAACCACCTTCCCCCCGGGCCAGGAAGAGGCAACCGAAGAGGTAGCCAAAGAGGCAGAGACCGGACCATTTTGATACTCGCCGCACCATACACATCACCTTTTGCTTAATTGTTCTCCGGGCTGCCGGAGCTCACGTCCAACCGATGGCTTCGAACGAAATCGCTTGAGGACCTGACGAGCCACCACGCTCTTGTGCACTTCATCGGCTCCATCATAGATTCGGGCCGCTCGTTCATGACGGTAAAAGTGACTGAGGACACAATCGTCACTGATGCCCAGTGCGCCAAGGGTTTGAATGGCCCGATCAACCACCTGCAACATCATTCTCGCCACCGTGAACTTGACGGCAGAAATGGCCGTCCGAGCCGCTCGGGTCCCCTCGCGATCGATTTGCCACCCCGCATGCAGCACCGTGAGGCGGGCGGCATCGATTTCAGCACGACTTTCGGCGATCCAGTTTTGAATCGTCTGCCTCGACTCAAGCCGATCCCCTGGCGCCAATTCCCGGTCCACCGCTCGTTGGCACATGATCTCGAAAGCGCGCTCGGCGATCCCCACCCAGCGCATGCAATGGTGAATCCTCCCCGGCCCGAGGCGCGCCTGGGCAATCGAAAACCCACCCCCCTCTTCGCCGATCCGATTGGAAACAGGCACCCGGCATGCCTCGTAATTGATTTCAGAGTGACTCATCCAATCGCTTCCAGAGTCCCCCATGCAGGAGATGTTGCGAACCCGCTCAAACCCTTCGGTATCCGTGGGCACGATGATTTGGCTGGCCCGCCGATGGGGCGGAGCTTCGGGATCTGTCACCGCCATGACAATCGCAAACGCTGCCCCGTCCGCGGAACTGGTAAACCACTTGCGACCATTCAGCACATACTCGTCACCCTCTCGAACCGCTCGAGTCTCGAGCCATACCGGATTCGAACCGGCCCGATCTGGCTCTGTCATTGAAAAACAACTTCGAATCTCTCCCGCCAAAAGCGGCTCGAGCCATCGCGTCTTTTGCGCTTTCGATCCAAAATGAAGCAACACCTCCATGTTCCCCGCATCAGGCGCCTGCGCATTGAAAACGAAATGACCCAGTGGACTTCGCGCCAAGACTTCGCTCACCATGGCCTGCTGCATGAAACTCAATCCCATCCCACCGTGTTCCCTCGGCACCTGAGGAAGCCACCAACCCTTTTGTCGAACTAGTCCGCGCAGGGAGGTTAAATCGGGAAGCAAACTCGTGAAAGCCTCCGTGCCGATTCTCGGCTCAATAGGAAACACCTCCTCCTCGATGAAGGCCCCAATCTCCTTCAACAAATCAACCGTTTCGCTTGCGATACTAAAGTCCACTGATCCATCCCTTCGATCCATGGAGCCCCGCCGGGCGGCGGCGCTCACAGACTCCATGCCGGCTCATCCCCAGCCCACGGCTCCGGCCACCGAATCCCACCTCCCCAGATCAAAGAGACCGCGGACCGACCAAACGCCCCCTACCGAAAACGGGCCTGCTTCGAATGAGTCCCTTCCATCGGCATCGAAAGGGCAATTCTCCAACGCTGTCCAAGAGCCACCATGATCCCTTTCCCTTCCGTTCCGCTCCTTTCCAGAGTTACCCAGAGATACGGTTCGAACTCTTTCCGTTGTTTGACCGACAATAGAGCGACGAGACCTTGCCGGCCCTCAACAGAAATTGCGACGTTTTTCCTGCCGACCTGATCCCGAGCCTGCTGGCTCCCCCCCCCGACCGCCATCCCCAGGACAAGCCAATGCTGCCCATTACCAATGAATTCAAGCCAACCAACCGAAGACCTACCTCGCATGACTTCGAAGCGGTTCACGCAACGGCATGAGCCAGTCCTTCGCCCAGAGCGATCGTGGTTTTTCCAGCAGATTGACGCTCGGATCGATCATTCGCTGAGCGTTTCGCCCATTCAAGGCCACCTCTGAATCAACCCGGATCACCACATTGGTCACCCCGTCCCGGCGCAGTCGTTCCCCGAGAAAGTGGGCGAATTGAAGAATCATATCCGGTTTAGTCGCCATTCGCCGCGCCTGCCAAATTTCGACGAACTCACTCGCCCTCACATTGGTTTCAAGACCCGTATCGCGATTGACGATCTGAAACCTTGCCCGCCCCACCTTGCTTCGCAGCTTCATATGCCAGGCATAAAGATGCCCTTCCTCGGTCCAACTCACGTTTCCGGGGTAGAGCCAGTGATGAAGCGGCAAAAAAATCTGCCAAGTCAGATAGGCCGTGACGAA
>DEAY01000269.1:457-12345 GCA_002348345.1 Verrucomicrobia bacterium UBA2970 | reverse complement strand
TCGGGAGCGTTTTGGCGGAGGCCTCTGCCTCCACGTCGGTGCGACCCCAGGCCGTCCGGGAATCGTGCGCTACGAATGCCAATTCTCAACGGCGGAATTTCTTGGGGGGCACTTGCCAGAGTTCCCCATCCTGTTTAGCTTCGGGATGGATCTCCAAAGCACTCCCCAAAATCAACATGAACTCGCAAATCAACTCACTCTTGAATCAGTACGACTCAGGCAAACTAAGTCGAAGGGATCTGGTGACCCGGTTGGGTGGCTTGGCACTCGCGGCGGCAGGAAGTAAGGCCGTGATGGTTGCCGATGAAGCTCCGACCTTTCAAGCCACCGAACTCAACCACATTGCCCTTCGAGTGACGGACGTCCAACAATCCCGTGATTTTTATCGTAAGCATCTCGGGTTGACGGTTTCCCGCGAATCGGACTCAAACTGTTTCATGACCTGTGGCGATCATTTCGTGGCGCTCTTCAAGGGGGATCGGGCGGGCATGGATCACTATTGTTATTCGGTAAAGGATTACGCCGTCCTGTCAGCCGCTGAAAAGTTAAAGGCCGAGGGGATCGAGCCCGATGTTCACGCAACCGCTGGACGGATTTATTTTCCCGACCCAGACGGCCTTACGGTGCAGCTCGCGGCGGAAGCCCACCAACCTTAGTCCGGGCCACTCCTGGCCGGGTGAGGGCTTCTCGCCAACCTCGGTGGGGTTGTCTAACGCCGGGGACGCCTGAGTGGCCAGGGTTGAACCCCAACCCGTTTGGCCCACGATTCCCATTGTGCGGACAATGCCTTCACCTTCCCGGGGAGGGCCGATGCCAGGTCGTTCAACTCGCTGCGGTCGGCGCGAATATTGTAGAGCTCGAATGGACCGCGATGTTTGGCGACAAGTTTCCAGTCACCTTCGCGAAGCGCGCGGTTGCCTTCGTGTTCCCAAAAAATGGGCTGGGACCGGGTCAGGGGCTGCCCGGAAAAAGCGGGGGCCAGGCTGATGCCCTCCATCGGGTGAATGGGATGACCCGCATAGGTTTCGGGATAGCTGGCTCCGGAGAGATCCACGCAGGTCGCCATCAAATCAATGAGATGGGTGGGGTCGTCGACAAGGGGACCTTCGGTTGCCGGGCGGCGGTTCCCAAAGATCCCTTTCCGGATGCCCCGGGGCCAGTGAGCCACGAGGGGGCTTGAGATGCCGCCTTCGTGCACCCAGTGTTTGTATTCACGGAACGGGGTGTTCGACGCGTTCGCCCAGGAAAGGCCGTAGGCGATGTAGGTATCCGCGGGCCCGGGCATGACCCCTCGCCCGGTACGAATCGGGCGGCCATCCCGGGTGAAAAGAGGTTCCATCCGGGGCTGCAGTTCTCCAGGGGTCATGGGCTGGCGAAGGGTGGGATCTGGGATCGCTTTCTTGCTGTTGGTTTGGCGTCCGTAGTTTTCGGCGCAGGCCCCGTTGTCTGCCAGGAAGAGAATGAGTGTGTTCTCAAATTGCTCGGTGTCTTTAAGGGTTTGGAGGATGTCGCCGATTCCCTGATCCAATTGATCGACCATCGCGGCATACACTTCCATACAGCGCTGTTCCCACGGTTTCAGCTCGGCGTCCTTCCAGGGCTTGGAGCGGGCGTCTCTGGGGGAGAGCGCCCAGTCCGGGTCGATCAGGCCCATCTCTTTCTGACGGGCGTAACGTTCGGCTCGCATTTGATCCCAGCCCTTGGCGTACTTGCCGTGATACTTCGAAATCGCTTCAGGGCGGGCGTGCATCGGCCAGTGGGGCGCCGTGTGGGCCACGTAAAGAAAGAAGGGTTGTTCCTGGTGATTGACGGAATGATCCTTGATGAAGCGGCAGGCGAAGTCGTTGATTGCCTCGGTGTAATAGAAATCATTCCAGGGGGCGATCTGGGTGTTGTCGAGGGTGAGTGAATTCGGATCGTAGAAACTACCCGCGCCGTGAATGGTGCCGAAGAATCGATCGAATCCACGTTGCCGGGGCCAATTGTGGCGGGGCCCTTCCGGAGCAATATGACGGCTGACGTGCCATTTTCCCGATTGGTAGGTCCGGTAGCCTGCTGTTTGAAGGACTTCGGCGATGGTGACGGCGCGCCGGCTCAAATCGCCTCGGTAGGAGTCGTGTCCTCGATCCTCCATCATGTGTCCGATCCCTGCTTGGTGGGCGTAGAGCCCGGTCAACAGGGTGGCCCGAGTGGGGCAACAGCGAGCAGTGTTGTAGAATTGAGTAAACCGCAGCCCGTTCTTCGCCAGGCCGTTGATGTGAGGGGTATCGATTTCTCCACCGTAGCAGCCGATGTCGCTCCATCCCATGTCATCGGCCATGATCAGGATGATGTTGGGACGCTCCGACGCCTGGGAAACCACGAGGCACGTGGCGGCGACCACAACGGAAAAGAGCCGTGCAAGAAACGGAGTCCGTGTGAGGCGTGCGGAATCAAGGAAACGAATGCCGGGAGAGGGAGTGATGATCATGGTGGTCGCAATCCATAACGAGAAATGGCTGATCCTGCCATCTCTTTTTGTCCTTGGTGGATGGGGCAGAGGCTTCACCCGGGTCCACTCGGAGCGAATTGGAGGATTCTCGGCGAGGCTTGATTGGAAATCGGTGGCGTCGAAATCAACGAACTCGCTCAGCTCAGGATCTTCTTAATGACTTGGGTTTCCTCGACGCCGGTGAGACGTTGATCCAGACCGAGAAAGGGGAAGGTCAATCGCTCATGGTCGATTCCTAACTGATGAAGAATGGTCGCGTTGAAATCACGAACGTGGACGGGGTCCTTGACAATGTTGTAGGAATAGTCGTCGGTCTGTCCGTATTCCATGCCTCCCTTCACGCCACCCCCCGCCATCCAGGTGGTAAAACAACGGGGGTGGTGGTCCCGGCCATAGTTGTCCCGTTCCAGCTTTCCTTGACCAAATGTGGTGCGGCCGAACTCGCCGCCGAAGACAACGAGCGTATCCTCCAGCATGCCCCGTTGTTTGAGGTCGGACAACAGCGCGGCGGCCGGTTGATCGATATCATAGGTTTGCCCTCGAAGCTTCTTGGGTAACCCGACATGGTGATCCCAGCCCCGGTGAAAGACTTGGACGAACCGGACATCCCGTTCCATCATCCGGCGGGCGAGGAGACAGTTACGGGCAAACGAACCGCTCTTGTGAACCTCGGGCCCATAGAGATCAAGGATACGCTCGGATTCGCCGGAGAGATCGGTCAGCTCGGGAACCGAAGCCTGCATCCGGAAGGCCATCTCCTGTTGGGAAATGGTGGTCTGGATTTCTGGATCCCCGATTTCCTCCAAATGACTCTGATTGAGGCGGCTCACGAGTTCCAACATCTTGCGACGTCCCGGGCGAGTGACCCCCTCGGGGTTGGAGAGGAAGAGGACGGGGTCACCTGAAGACTGGAACGAGACGCCCTGATGCCTCGAGGGGAGGAACCCCGAACCCCACAGGCGACTGTAAAGCGCTTGGACATTTCCCGTGCCACCGGTCCAGAATGCGGAACTGAGGACGATGAAGTCGGGGAGGTTGCGATTGAGCGTGCCGAGCCCGTAGCTGAGCCAGGCGCCCATGCTTGCCTTACCCGGGATTTCCGATCCGGTGCAGAATAACGTCTTCCCCGGATCATGATTGATGGCGTCGGTGTGAGTGGACTTGATCAAGCAGAGGTCGTCGACCACCTTCGAGAGGTGGGGCAGGAGTTCGCACATGTGGATGCCGTTCTGTCCGTGGGGGGAAAACCGAAACATGGAGGGTGCCACTCGTTGCTCACGGCCTTTGGTCATTGCCGTGACCCGTTGTCCTTTGCTCACCGACTTGGGAAGGGGTTCGTTGAATCGTTTGGCCAGCTGGGGTTTGTAGTCGAAGAGATCCAATTGACTGGGAGCGCCGGCCATGAAAAGAAAGATCACGCGCTTAGCGCGGGGCGCGAAATGGGTTCCCGATGCGGGGAGGCCGGCGATTGATCGTGGCAGCAAAGCCCCCATCACAGCGGCTCCCAAGCCCATGCCCGAGCGCTTCAGGAATTGGCGCCGGTTCTGAATCGTTTGGTATTCTTCAATGGGATTCATAGTGCGAACTGAGATGGGCCTATCCCGAAACGGTTACTGCCGGGTTTTGGTGATATCTAGGTTCAAGAGGGAGTGGATCAGAAGGGTCCAAGCGGCCAACTCAACGGATTCCTTTGAATCAGCGCTTTGCCCGAGAAGCGGCGTTGCCAGGGCCTTGGCTTCGGCCGGATGCTCGGCATAGAGTGTTTTGAATTCTCCGAGCGAACTTCGGAGAATGTCGAGTGCCGAGGGCGAGGGAAGCTGTGAGGTGACGAGCTCGTGCGCATGCCGGATGCGCTCATCCTCACTTAGACCCGCCCCGCGGCGGACGCGGGCCGCCGCCTCGGCAGCCGCTCGAAAGTAGTGGGTCTCATTCATCATCAGAAGCGCTTGAAGGGGGGTGTTGGTACGCTCCCGGCGGGCAATGCAGGCCTCCCGGGTGGGCGCGTCGAAGATGGTCATCTGAGGGGGGGGCAGGGCACGCTTCCAAAAGGTATAAATGCTTCGGCGAAGGATTTGATCTCCGGAATCCGTTTGATAAGTCTTTGGGTAAGAGGATGGCATCGCGACGATCGACCAGAGGCCGGAAGGCTGGGGCGGTTTGACGCTTCGACCGTAGAGGGTGTGATTGAGTTGGCCGCTGACACTAAGAATCTGATCGCGGATCATTTCCGAATCGAGTCGGAAACGGGAACCTCGCGAGAGGAGGCGGTTCTCAGGATCGGCGGCATAGGCCTCCGGGGAGGCTTTGGAGGACTGCTGGTAGGTTTGCGACCCGACGAGGGTCCGAATCAGTTGTTTTACGTCCCAACCGGTTCTCTGAAACTCCAAGGCGAGATAATCCAGGAGTTCCGGATGGCTGGGCAATTCACCTTGAACGCCAAAATCCTCGGAGGTCTTGACGAGGCCGACGCCGAAGAATTGCTGCCAGAAGCGGTTCACCGCCACTCGGGCTGGCAGTGGATTGCTCGGGGCTATCAACCATTTTGCCAGGTCCATTCGTGAGGGGATCTCCCCTTGAGGCTCCAGCGGAGGAAGGAATTCGGGCGTGTCGCGGTCGACCTCGGGCCCCTTTTGGTCGTAGACGCCTCGCACGAGAATGTGGGCGGGCCGAATCTCCTGCCGTTCTCTCATGACTAGCGTCGCGGGGATCGTTTCGACCAGGGCGGTGTGCTTGCTCTTGCGATGATTCAGTCTTTCTTTGAGGGATTTCAAATGGCCTTCCTTCGAGTCGGTCTCCGAATCCTCGAGTGCCGTCAACTCTGTCTCAAGGCTTTCGATGGCCTCTTCGAGCGAGGCTCTTTGACGGCGCTGCGCATCACTGGGGAATTCGAGATACGGGGGCTGGAGTCCCCGTTTGAAGTCCGTTCCGTTCCGGCCTCCCGTCTCGGGGCCGCCGTCAAAGTTGTTGAAGAATGCAAAGAGCTGATAAAAGTCTTTTTGCGTGATCGGATCGTATTTGTGATCGTGGCACACGGCACATTGAACCGTTAAGCCCAGGAAGGCGGTCCCCACGGCGGTGACTCGATCCACCACGTTCCGGGTGAAACTCTCCTCAGGCAGTGCCGTTCCCCGGTCGATGATCAGATGGAGTCGATTGAATCCGGAGGCGATTTGTTGATCGACAGTCGGTTTTTCGTAGAGATCGCCGGCGATCTGGTAAGCGGTAAACTCGTCGAAGGGGAGGTTGGTGTTGAAGGCTCGAATGACCCAATCCCGGTAAGGGGTCATTTCCCGGTAGTGGTCATGATGAAGGCCGTTGGTATCGGCAAATCGCACCAGGTCGAGCCAATACTTGGCCATGTGTTCTCCAAACTGAGGTTTGGCGAGAAGGCGCTCGACAAGATCCTCGTAGGCTTGTTCTGTGGGATCTGCGACGAAGCGTTGGATTTCCTTGAGGCTGGGTGGAAGGCCAGTGAGATCAAACGAGAGGCGTCGGATGAGCGTTCGCTTCGAGGCGCTCGCCATGGGCTCAAGATTTTCCCTTCGATGTCGCTGGGCAACGAAGCGGTCGACCGGATTCTGACTCCAATCAGAATCACCGGCGGGGGGAAGTGGCTTGGGACGGGGGGGGACAAACGCCCAGTAAGCTTCGAATTCTGCCCCCGAAAGAATCCATTCCTTGATTTGGAGGAGCTCCCCTTCCGACAGCCTTCCGAGTTTGGCCTCCGGGGGCGGCATCACCTCGTCGGGATCGTGACTGTTGATTCGACGCCACAAGGCGCTTTCGTCGAGATTGCCTGGTCGAATGGCGGTTGAGCCGCGCCGAGTCCGGTAGACACCCTCGTCTCCCTCTGCTTGGTCCAGACGCAACCCCGCCTTGCGTTCTTTTCCGTCCGGGCCATGGCATTGGAAACAATTCTTTGAGAGGATTGGGCGAATATCGCGGCTGAAGCGGATCTCCGATTCGGTCAGGGCAACCTGGGCGGCGCAGAAAACCAGGAGAGGAAACAAGCGTCGGTGATTCATTCGTCGATGGGTCGGTGAAACGTCTGCCCTGATGCTCGGGACCATGGTAGGAGGCTATCCCTGGGGGGAGCGGTTGGCAAGTCGGAGACGCGGGATCGAGGCTATTTCCTTGCTTGAGTGGGGGCCCTATTTGAGACTGCTACCAATGGTGGTCGGATGCAATTAGGGTCGGAAACAACTCGAATACACAAGGACCGTTCGATGGGCCGTTCAGCCATCGGCTTGGCATATCTGTTTTTTTTAAGCTTCATCCCGATTGCCCAAGGGCAGATCGTTTTCAGCGAGGTTATGGCGAGCAATCACTCCGATTCAGTCGATGGTTTCGGGGAATCGAGCGACTGGTTGGAACTCTATAACGTGTCTGCGGCCCCGGAGGATCTCGGGAACTGGACCCTGAGCGATGATCGGGACGATCTCCGAAAACAGTGGCTTCCTGGAATCTATCTGGAGCCCGGGGCGTTCGTGCGGATCTGGGCCTCGGGCCGGAGCGAGACTTTCCGAGACGATCAAATCCACGCCAATTTCAAACTCAAGCGAGGCGGCGGGAGTCTTTTTCTGACGCGGGCCTATGAACGCAAACCGGTTTCGGAGTTTCACTACGGTGACTTGCCGCAATTTCCCAATGTTTCCGTGGGTCTGGCGAAACGGTTCTTCCCCGTGGCCCTCTTGCCCTTCGGGGCCCCGGGGCGTTTTTTCCTGGAGGAGGCTCCCCCAAGCCGCTGAAACCGTTTGGAATTTGACGATTCGACCTGGGGTAGAGGGGTGGCGCCGTTTGGGTTCGATCGACAATCGCAGCCCAGTCATGCCGGGGAGATTGCGACCGATCTCAGTATGTTGGTGGAGGCGAACGCCTCCAAGGCCTTCTTTCGCTTTGGGTTTGATGTGGCCGAAGGCCTCTCCGAGCGCAGGCTTCAACTGGATCTTCGTTTTCGGGAGGGGGTGGTCGCCTATCTCAATGGAGTCGTTGTGGCACGGCGGGGCGTGCTCAAAGGGACCCAGTGGGATCCTCGTGCTAAACGGTTTGTCATTGAAGAAGGGGCTCGAGAGGTGCAGTCGTTGGTTGTCGAGGATATTTCCGAACACCTCAACCAGGGGCCCAACCTACTGGCGCTTGAGATCGCGACTGGTGAGGGGCGTGCCGTTGATCTTCATGTGTCCCCGTTACTTCGGTGGATCGGAACCGCCCCCGGGGCTGGCACTGAGACACAGTATTTGGAATCGCCCACGCCGGGAGAAATCAATACGCCTGGGTTTGCCCAGATCGCGCCGGCTCCTGTATTTTCTCGGGGCGACGGGATCTACCCTTCGGGCATGACTTTGGTGCTCAATGGATCGGACGACGGTGGGGGGACGATCCGCTACACGCTCGACGGATCGATGCCGGGCGCTCGTTCGGCGGTCTACGCGGAGCCTTTGGTGATCGAGGCGGGGATGAGGGTCAAGGCTCGCTGCTTTCGCGAGGGCCAGCGAGCCAGTCCTGCCGCTTCGGGAGCCTATGGCGTGATGAACCAAGGAGTTCGGCGTTTCGATTCTAATCTGCCCATCATCCTCCTCGACACCATGGGAGAGAAGGTGGGGGCCGGCGATTATGTGTCGGCAGTGATGCAAATCTATGAGCCGGGCGAGAGTGACCGCGCCAACCTGTCCGGTCGCCCAAGCTATCGCGGCCTGACGGGCGTCAAACATCGGGGGTCGAGTAGCTTGAGACGACCCAAGAAGACCTTCCGTCTCAAATTGTGGAATCACCTTCGGCGGGAAGTCTCGGCGTCGTTGCTCGGCTTACCGAAGGACGGGGATTGGATCCTTTACGGCCCCTATGATCAAAACCAAGCCCTGATGAATAACCCCTTGATGTATGAAATGAGCCGCCGAATGGGGCACTATGCACCGCGAACGCGCTTTGCTGAAGTGTTTGTCAACGAACGGGGTGGGGCGGTTTCAATGCTCGATTATGTCGGGCTCTACATTGTGATCGAACGAATCGAGCGTGGGCCGGGGCGGGTGGATGTGGCCCGCCCCGGAACAGGGGGAGACGCCCTTACCGGGGGCTACGTCTTCAAAATCGATCGTACGGGGCCGGGAGAGAAGGGGTTTCGTGCCGCGATGCAGGATTTGGTGATGGTGGACCCTCGAGAACACCGTGTCAGTGCCCGTCAACTGGCGTGGCTTCAGGACTACATGGGACAGCTGTTTGATGCGCTTGCCGGTCCCGACTTTGCGAACCCACAAACGGGATACGCCGCGTTCGTTGATGTGGATTCGTTCATCGACCAGCGCTTGATCCAAGAGATCTCCTGGAATCCTGATGCCTACTCGTTGAGTACCTATTTTACCAAGCCAAGAGGACGCCCTTTACGGGCAGGGCCCGCCTGGGATTTCGATCGTGCGCTGGACTTGGACCATGACATCGAGGAACGGAAGTATGATGCGGCTTTCATGGATTGGTGTGAGTGGCCGGGCTATAATTGGGATAAGCTGATGATGGACGACCCCAACTTTAGAGCGCGATTCAGGGCTCGGGGACGAGAGGCGCTGAAGGGGGTGTGGCGCCTCTCCGAGGTCTCCCGGCTCATCGACCAATTCGCCGAGAGAATGGCAGAGGCACAGGCCCGCAATCATCGTCGCTGGGGTCATCTCAGCCCTCGGAAGTGGCGCCAGTGGTTGCAGCATCTCAAGCAATTGCTCAAGGTGCGGTTGACGTGGCTTCAAGGGAAGTTTATGGAGCCTCCTCAAGCCCAAGTGCGTTCTGTTGGGGACGGATCTGAATGTGAGGTGAGATTGACCTCAGCCGACCCCGGTCATGAGATTCACTATTGGCTGGGGAGTAAGCATCAGATCGATCTCGAGGAGGTGGATTCCAATGCGCTCGAGCCCTACCAGGGGCCGTTTCGAATTCGGGCAAACCAGTCTGTTTTTGCCGTTGCTCGGGAGGGGGACATCTGGAGTGATCCCTCGAATTGCTCCTGTAAGATTGCTTCGGTTCCGCTGGCGCTGAGCGAGATTCTTTACAAGCCGGATGGCGGGCCAGAACTTGAGTTTATCGAGTTTCAAAATATCGGGGACCGGCCGATCGAATTGGACGGTCTCAGGATTTCGGGAGGGGTTGACTTTGATTTCGCCAGCGGGCGAGTTCGTGAATTAGAGCCTGGCGAGTTGGTCCTGGTGATGAACAACCAGCCGGAATATGAACGGGTTCATGGGAAAGGGGATTTTCTTGTGGCCGGTTCCTATGATGGTCGGTTGTCGAACACGGCTGCGGAGATCCGGGTGGTTGGATCACAGGGAGAACCCGTCTTGACGGTGTTTTACAACGATGTGTGGTTTCCCGAAACCGATGACGAGGGGCATTCACTGGAACTCAAGGAACCGAGCTTATCACCGGTTGGGACATGGCGGGATCCGCGGGCTTGGAGGGTCAGTGCCCGGGCGGGTGGCACTCCGGGACGGGTCCCTTAGGGGTTCCCTGGTCGGCGGTCAGCGCCCTGAATTGGGTTGACAGTGGTTGGGGAAATGCGACGTTTCAGAAAATCCCATGAAGACATCCTCTGCTTTATCGCATCGGAGCGCGGCGTTTACTCTGATCGAGTTGCTGGTGGTCATCGCCATCATCGCTATCCTCGCGGGTATGTTGTTGCCTGCCCTTGGGCGGGCCAAGGACAAAGCCCTCTTAACCATCGACCTGAACAACATCCGGCAGGTGATGTTCGCGTCTCACATGTTTGCCGGGGACAACGAAGACTTTCTTCCTTATCCGAGTTGGGGCGGACCTGATCGGGATTGTTGGGCGTATGCCAAGGGGATGCCGAACGGACAGGGACAGGATTCTCCGGTGCTCTATTCGAATCAAGTGGCCTTCTTCCGGCGGGGACAACTGGGATCCTACCTCCAGGATGAGAAGACGATCCTTTGTCCCAAAGACGCTCGGGATCGGCGGGCCAACTCGACTCGCCTCCGGCGATACAAGCAGCGAACCATCAAGATCACCAGTTACTCGTTCAACGGGGCAATCATTTCCTATCAAGCCCAGCCTCCTGAGATCAGGACCTCCAAATACAAGCTCTCGGCCTTGCGCCCGACGGGGGTGCTCCTGTGGGAGGCCAATGAGGACATGCCGTCGTTCAACTTCAATGACGTCGGCAATACTCCCCATGAAGGCATTTCGCAGCGCCACGCCACCGGGAGATTGGCCAAGGACAATGCCGACAATATCGGAGGCATTGCCACGCTAGGCGAACTCTCGGGTTCGTCGCGGACCGTCCCCATGGCCAAGTGGTTTTCACCTCAGATGGCGGGTTCCAGCATTTGGCCGCAATCTCCGAATCCCTCGGGACCGAATGATGCTTGGTATAATCCCGCCTCGAAGAATGGCACCTTCTAAGGTCAAGAAGCGTAAAGGGATGAATGTCACCCTCTGGATTTTGGGGGTCACAGCGGTGCTTGCGTTGGTTGGCTGCGGGACTGATTCGGAGGGCGAATCAGGCGTGGCGGGCGATGCGGATTCCACCGCCTTGGAATCCGGCAAAGCGCCGACAGATGCCCCCAAGACTCGGGTCGAGCGGGCGCTGGCCAAGATCGATGAGTTGACCGATCGCGGGGATGTCGATCGAGCGGCCGGTGAGCTGATAAAAATGCGAATGAAGGGCACGAGATTTTCGGCGGATGAGGCGGCGGCCTATCGAGATAGCCTGGCCTACGTTTACGATCGGGCGATTGAATTGGTCGACGAGGGAAATCCGAAAGCAAACGCCGCCTTGAAGATGCTTCAATCGAACGGGACTTTTTAAGACCCCAGGGTAGGCGAAGTGTGAAAGCGCAGTCATTCTGAGCTGCTTGCCCTCAGTTGAATCTTTGAGAGGAGATCAACTCCGGATCTAACTCCAGAGTTGTCGGTCCAGCGAGCGGTATTGGATGGCCTCAGCGAGATGTTCCGAAGAGATTGACGCGCTATCCGTGAGGTCGGCGATGGTCCGGGCCACCTTGAGAATCCGATCGTAGGCGCGGGCACTGAGGTGGAGGTCTTCCATGGCTTTTTTCAAGAGCTCAAACGGTTCCCTGGACAACGAGCAATGTTCCTTGAGCAGTCGGGGCGGCATCGATGCGTTGTGGGTGATCTGTTTGTGATTCTGAAAGCGTTGATGCTGGATTTGACGGGAAGCAATGACCCGGGCTCGAATCGATTGAGAGGATTCCGAACTCGCTGTGGCGGCGATTTCGCGGAAAGGGACAAGCGGGACTTCGACGTGCATGTCGATTCGATCGAGCAGTGGTCCCGAGATCTTTCCCAGATACCGTTGGATTTCCCTGGGCGAACACTGCGATTGGGTGGGCATTTTCCCGTCAGGCGATGGATTCATCGCGGCCACCAGCATGAA
>DEAY01000269.1:0-126 GCA_002348345.1 Verrucomicrobia bacterium UBA2970 | reverse complement strand
GGCGGGGTAGGTCACCGTTCCTGCAGCCCGAGAGATCGTCACCTGTCCCTCCTCGAGAGGTTGTCGCATCGTCTCCAGAACACTGCGCTTGAACTCGGGCAATTCGTCGAGGAAGAGAACGCCATT
>DEAY01000187.1 GCA_002348345.1 Verrucomicrobia bacterium UBA2970 | reverse complement strand
GGCAACCCTGGCCGATATCACCTGTGATTCGGACGGGCAAATCAATCGGTTTGTCGATATTGAAGGAGGAAAAGACACCCTCAGACTCCACGATCTCAAAACTCTCGATTCCGAGCGCTCGCCCTATTACCTCGGCTTTTTCCTGATGGGCGCCTATCAGGATATCATGGGCGATCTCCACAATCTCTTCGGCCGAGTGAATGAAGCCCACATCTATCTCGATCGCGATGAGCCAAGCGGTTACTATATTGAGGAGATCATCCCTGGTAACACCATCCGTGGTTCCCTTCGATTGGTCCAATATGACGAGAATGAGTTGAGCCGGCTGATGAAAGCCCAGGTCGAATCAGCCATCCGAGACAATCGCCTCAAACCCTCGGAAGGCATGCAGCTCCTCAGCGACTACAATTCGGGCTTGAACGACTATACCTATCTGCGATTCTGATCCCGCCCGTATGGCGCTCCCCCCCCCATCCCCCGAACTCTTGCCGACCCTCGGAAAAATGCTCCGAGGGCTGTCCGCGCTTTTTTGGGGGCTTCCGCTGGCTCTGATTTCCAGCGTGCAAAGCCAAAGCATGGGATCGCCCCGGGAACTGGCCCTCCTTTTTCCCTGCCTCACCAACGGGCTCCTCCTCTTCGGCCTTTCCCAATTGGCCTACTTTAACCCACAGGAACGGGTATGGCGCGATGCCGTTGATCGAGCCAAAGTTCTCGCAATCGTCAACGTCGGACTCTCCCCCTTCCTCTATTTCTGGGTCAGGCTTCCCGGCGTGCCTCTTTACACGTTCGCCGTCGATCTCCTCTACCTCTCCTCCCTGATCTTTCTCTACAATGTCAATCTGGTGATCGATCGGCTGACTTGCATGCTGCCCGATGAGAGTCTTCGGGAGGACGCCCGACTCTTCACCCAACTCAATCGCTCGATGCTGGGAACGATCGCCCTCGCCACCTTGATCTACCTCGTCCTCCTCCGGGCCGACCTGATGCCGCCCTTCCTTCAGCGCCCTGTCGAGCTGCTTGAAGCCCGGCGGTCCTGGTTCGCAATCTTCCTGCTCCTGACACCAGTGGCGATGACGATGACGCTGACTTGGAAAGTGAAGGAACTGGTGATGGATGGCGTCTTCAACAGCGAGTTCTGGCACCAACCACCGGCAAGCGACGCTCCCTAGCCTTGCCCGGTCTACCGGCCCTGGAAGATCCGATTGGCTTCCTCGAGGGTTTCCTTGGAACCGATATCGTACCAGATCCCCGGAATCGCCCAGGTGTAGACCGGTTCGCGTGGGTACATCCATTGAACCAAACGCCCCGGCTGATCCGGATTATTGCCGCCTCCAATGTAGCTCTGAATCTTCTCCAAAACGGCCTTCGGATAGTAGTAGAGAGCGATCCCAATCATCGTCGTTGTCGGATTCTCGGGCTTTTCCTCAAAGGAAGTGATCTGACCATTCATATCAACATGAACCTCACTATACTTCTTAGCTGATTCGAATCGACCGACATCATAAACTCCCAGCACGGGCGCGTTGGTGTCGCGACAAAACTGTCCAAAGGGTTCCAATGACTGGCTAAACAAGTTGTCTCCGGCGACCACCATCAAATCATCCTCCACTTGCTTGTGCTCAATGACATAACTCAAATCTCCAATCGCGCCCAACCGATCATCCTCGCAACGGGACCCATCATTCACCACCGAGATTGGCCGACCCACCGCAGATTGTTTCTTCTCCGCCCACCGCTCAAAATGCTTGGCGAATTTATCGTTGGTCACAACAAACACTTCGTCGATCGCATCAATGGGCGTCAAATTCCCGAGGACCCGATCAATAATGGATCGGCCGGCGACTTCCAATAGAGGCTTGGGTTGAGTGAGGGTCAGGGGATAGAGACGCGTGGCATATCCCGCCGCAAGAATCAATAGTTTCATAAGCACCCGTTCAGGTCGACGACGCATCGAGGTCCGGCGCGATCCGATTCAGCAACGCTCGAGCGTTCCCCATGACCTCCTCGCTAGAGACCGCCGCCAGCGCCGATTGAGCCAAGGCCTCCGCGGAGGCCATTTTCAGTTTACGGATCACGTCTTTCACTTGGGGCGTCAGAGGCGCCGAAACGCTCAACGCCCTGACACCGAGACCAATCAGCAGAGGCACCAAAACCGGATCGGCCGCCATTTCGCCACATACACTTACTGGGACGTTCTCGCGCGCTCCCGCGTCCACGACTTGTCCAATCAGACGCAAAATCCCAGGATGCGTCGGCTGGTAGAGATCGGTAATCCGCTCGTTGAGTCGATCGACAGCCGATCCATACTGGATCAGATCATTGGTGCCGATGCACAAGAAATCGACTTCCCTGGAAAAGACATCGGCGATCATCGCCGCCGTCGGGGTTTCAATCATGATCCCGACGGGAAGTTTGGCATCGAATGCCACGGACGCCGCCTTGAGCTCCTCACGGCACGCCTCGAGCAACTCATTGGCCCGAGAAAGCTCTTCAACCGTCGAGACCATCGGGTAGAGCAATTTGACCGGGCCGTAGGCACTGGCCCGCAAAATCGCTCTAAGCTGCTTGATGAAGATAGACGGATGCGCAAGGCTGAACCGAATGGCTCGGACTCCTAGAGCGGGATTGGCCTCCGCCGCATCGGGTAGCGCGGCCGCAACCTTGTCAGCGCCAAGATCCAGCGTCCGAATCACGAGCGGACGTCCTTCTAGCCCTTGAACCGCATTCCGATAAGCCTCGAACTGCTCCGTCTCATCGGGCAGCGTTCCCCGATTGAGGAACAGGTATTCGGTCCGAAACAAGCCCACCCCCTGCCCCCCGTATCGGGCCACATCGTCGACTTCGTCCGGATGATCGATGTTCGTCAACAGCTCGACATCCACCCCGTCGAGGGTTTCAGCCCGCAGTTCCCGAATGGCCTCCAGTTCATGATCCCTCGATTCGTGCCGACGGATCAACTCACCATAACGGAACAAGTCGGATTCCGAGGGATTCCGAATGACGATCCCATCGTAACCATCCAACAAGACATCCTGACCCGATCTCAGTTGCGAAGAGACATCGTGCAAGGCGACCACGGCGGGGAGATTCAAGGACCGAGCGAGAATCGCCGTATGAGAAGTCGGGCTACCCACGTCGGTGGCAAACCCAAGAACCTTCTCCCGGTCAAACTGGGCCGTCACCGAAGGACTGAGATCGTGCCCGACGATGATGGACGGAACCTTTAGGTTGCGAGTCGGGTCTGTGGTCCCCCCACCCAGAAGATTCCCCAGAACCCGGTCTGCCACATCACGCATATCCACCGCTCGATCCCGCAAGTAATTATCTTCCACGGCATTGAGCGCTGAAATGAACCTCTCGGTGGTCTGGCTGAAGGCCGCCTCGACATTGATACGATTCTCGGCCACCAAGCGGGTCACCTCCTCAATGATCGTTTGATCTTCCAGCACCAGCAGGTGCGCATCGAAGATTCCGGCGTCACTCGTTTCTGCCCGACGACAAAGCTCCTTCTGAATGGCTTTCAGCTCTTCCCTCGTCTTGACGAGGGCACGCTTGAAGCGTTGGATTTCGTCGTCAACGGCGGTCTGGGGAATCTCAACTGATGAGATTTGAAAGGAACGAGGTCCCACGACCAACACTGGACCATGGCCAATCCCCGATGAAACGGGAATCCCATGGAACACGTTATTCGCCTCGCCCTTACCCTTCGACACCCCCCAATTTTAGTTTCAGGGTGGCTGTCGATAAAGCAAAAAGCCCCTGATCACGCCTTCCCTTTTGGTGTCATCCTCATCCTAAACAGGCGTCACATTCATTAATGATCACCCCCTGTCGATGACAACGAAGTGGCCGGTCTTGTTTTTCCGGCCCCGGGCCTTGCGCGTGATTGATGGACCCGACCTAGGTCTGCGGCCACACTTTCCCGGATTTGATCTTGGCCAGAATCAAAAAGTCGCTTAACTGGATCCATGTCGTCGCACCGGATGATTTCTAACCTCTCCCTCACCGGGTTCATGGGAGTCGGGAAGTCAACGCTGGGTCGTTTCCTCGCCAATTCGCTCCGGTATCAGTTCGTGGACACGGATGAGATGATCGAACAGCGCTCCGGAAAACCCATTACCAAGATTTTTGAAGATGATGGAGAAGACTCCTTCCGAAGCTTGGAACAGGAGATCGTCGATGAGATGGTTTCCTGGAAGCGCCGGGTCATCTCAACAGGCGGCGGGTTGATTACCAAGAACAATAATCTTGAACGCTTGAAGGCGTATTCTTTTGTCGTTTGTCTTTGGGCTTCGCCCGAGACCATTTACCATCGAATCAAACGCCAGTCGCACCGGCCTCTGCTGCAAACGACGGATCCGGTTCGCCGCATTGAAGACTTGTTGGAGGAACGGTCCGTTTTCTACAAGCAATCAGACTATATGGTGAACACCGACAAGCGCCCGCTCCGTGTCGTGGCGCAGTTGGTGACCCACCAGTTTCACCAAGCCCTCAACCATTGTCGGCAAACTCGAACCGGCGGCTAGCCCGCCCGCCCTCTATGCTGGGGACTGAAGCGGCCGCCAAAAAGAAGATCCAGACCGCCGCGTCCGATCTGGGTTTTGACCTCTGCCGCTTCACCGACGGAAGGCCCCCTCGGTCCGCCCACCATTTCCAATCCTGGTTGGCAAAAGGGTATCAAGCGGAAATGGGCTATCTCGCCCGCCACTCCGAAAAACGATGCGAGCCTTCCCTTGTACTGCCCGAAATCCTAAGCATCATTACTCTCGCGACAAGCTATCACACGGAGAACTCCCAAGAAGGGCTGGAGCGTTGTGATCGCGACCGCGGCCGGGGAGTGGTGGCCCGTTATGCCCGTTTTCGAGATTATCATGATGTCCTGGCTGAGAAGCTCAAGGCGCTGACCCGGATCGTCACGCGCTCCCTGGACGAGGAGAGCCAGGCGCTCTGGTACGTCGATACCGGTCCCATCCTCGAAAGGGATCTAGCTCAGAGGTCGGGGATCGGGTTCGTCGGAAAACATACGAATCTGATCAGCCGGCAACTGGGTAACTGGTTCTTTCTCTCCGAAATCCTGACCACGCTTCGATTCCCACCGGACGAACCGGAGAACAACCGGTGTGGGAAATGCCAGCGTTGCCTGGAGGCCTGCCCGACGGATGCCCTTCCGAAACCGTTCGAACTCAATGCCCGGCGTTGCATTTCCTATCTCACCATCGAACTCAAAGGGTCGATCCCGGTTTCGCTTCGGCCTCTCATCGGTGCCCGAATCTTCGGCTGCGATGACTGCCTCGCCATCTGTCCCTGGAACCGCTTCGCGAAGGAGGGTCGACTCATGAAAGCCCATGCCCTGGACCGCTCCAATCTAGAGGATCTGGAATCTTGGACGCGGATCACTCCCGAGGATTTTCGAGCGAAGTTCCGGGAAACCCCGTTTTACCGGACGAAATGGAGAGGACTGCTTCGCAACGTTTGCGTCGCCCTGGGAAATGTCGGCGACGTCACAAGCCTTCCGAGTTTGGAGCGCCTTCGAACCCAGAGTGAACCAATGGTTGCCGAGCATGCGGTTTGGGCGATTGCCCAAATCGAGGCGAGAGCCAGGGCTCCGGGGCAGCCTGACTGAGGCCGGGGAGGTCATCCTGCACCCTTCCCCGTCGCATCGACCGGGTCCGGCTCAGAACTAATCTGAACCTAGACGTTTACCGAGATCCTTCCTTCTGGCAGACTCCCGCCATGTCAGAATTCGTTCGCTTTGTAAATCACGGGGCCTCCCACATTACGCCCGCGTTGGTGGAGCAAGTGATGAGACATCTGCCTGTCTGGAAGGCAGAATTCGCTCAAATCAACGCCCCTTCGTTTCCTCACCTGGTGGACCAACTGGAGTTCCTGGCCGACGTCGTGGAGGATTGCTACGAGGGTGCCTACAAGGACCTTCCCTATATGGCGCTCGCGGAATCCGTCTTTGCGCTGATGTACGCCCACAAGAAGGTCGACATCATTCCCGATACCATGCTTCAGATTGGTCGCGCCGACGACTCCAGCGTCGTCAGGGCCGTTCTCATTCAGAACGAATCCGCATTTCAAAAGTATGCTGAGGCCAACCACGTCGTCTGGAATACCATCACCAGCAAGCCCTAACCCGGCGCAGGTTCACCACTCGTGAAGGGTTGCGTGTAACTCCAAGAGATCCTTGTCGTTGACGGCGATGGCCTTGATCGCCCGCCGTCCCCGGATGAGGACGGCCTTTTCGAGCCAGACTTTGGCGACGTCGATGTTCCCCAAGCGGCACGCATAACAGGCAAGATTATAGGGAATCGTCGCCTCTTTCGGGAACTTGTCAAAAGCGGGGATGAGCTTGTTCCAGGCCTCGAGAGTGCGCTGCAGTTCGTGCAGACAGTAGGATCGGTGCAACCATCCCGAACACCGATCCGGATAAGAGTCCACCAGTAATTCGGCGGTCCGTAAGGCCTCCTGCCACCGTTTTTGTCGCCCATGCAACTCCCACCTCACCTCCAATACATCGGGATGATGAGCCCATTCCGGTGCCATCCGGTTGAGTTCCTGCACCGCTTCCCCCAGATTTCCCAATCCCATCCAACCCACCGAGGCATCCAGGTAATGCCTGTTCTCGGCATCCATTGACTTCCGTTGCGGCATGAGTTTTTTCCGTCGAGAAGCCGAACCGGTCAGCGCTCAATCCCGGGTCCCATCCGGAATAACGCCACCTTTGGGAACGATGATAATGCCATCACGGATGTAATAATGGTCCCCATCATAGTTCTCGGGCCTGCCTTTCGGCGTCAGCACGCAATCCTTTCCGATCCGCGCATTCTTATCGATAATCGCGTTTTCAACCAGGGTGCGAGCCCCGATCCCCATGGGCGGGATTCCCGGGGAAGAGGCGTTGGGATTCCCCGATTCGTAATTGTCGCTTCCCATCATGACCACCCTCCTCAGTTGGCATCCCTTGTTCACAACGCTCCGGACGCCAAGGAGGGATTCCTTCAGCGTTGCTCCCTGAACATGGCAACCGTCGGAGATCAGGGACGCATCGACGGTTGACCCGTCGATGCGTGAGGCGGGTAAGAATCTGGGATGGGTGTAGACCGGGCGGTTGGCTTCAAACATACTGAATCGCGGATTCGGACCCGCCAGATCGAGACTGGCTTCGAAGAACGCCCGGATCGTCCCAACATCTTCCCAATAACCTTGGAAAATGTGGGAATAGACCTTTTGCGTTTTTATCGCCCCCGGAATGATGTGCTTACCGAAATCCGTGTGGCTGCCCTCCATCGATGCCATCAGGGAATCCCGGTTAAAGACATAGATCCCCATCGACGCCAACCAACGCGGTTCCTCCCCGGTGATCTTCAACCGGGAATGCCAATCAAGCGGCAACTGGAGACTTTCCTGGACATCACTCTCCGAGGGCTTCTCGACAAACCGTTCGATTCGGGATTCCGAATTCATCTGCATGATTCCGAAACCACCCACAGCCTCACGGTAAACCGGTGTCGTCGCCACGGTAATGTCCGCTCCCGCCTTGAGATGATCGGAGAGCAATTGACGACAGTCCATGCGGTAAAGCTGGTCTCCACTGAGAATGATCAGATACTTGAAGGGGTGGTTCAACAAGTGGACCAGATTCTTCCGAACGGCATCAGCCGTACCCTCATACCAGGACTGACTGGTCGGGGTCTGTTCCGCGGCCAGAATCTCGACAAACCCACCGCCAAATTGATCAAACTTGTAGGACTGGGAAATGTGAAGATGAAGCGATGCCGAATTAAATTGGGTCAGGACATAGATCCGACGGAATCCGGAATGGATGCAGTTCGAGATCGGCACATCCACGAGGCGATACTTGCCCCCGAGCGGCACAGCAGGTTTCGAACGCTCTTTGGTCAGGGGAAACAACCTGGACCCGGCACCTCCTCCTAGAATCACACAGAGAACGTCGCCCTCAGGAATCTGGCTCATTGAATCCCCCTCATCTTCTCATTCTTACTGATCTTGTTCTACTTCGGACTCATGGAAGCATAACCCGTGGGATCGTGAACAGCAAGTTCATCACCGCGTCCCGCGCGGTTGCGGAGGCACCATTTCCAGCCGAACGCCCGCTATCCTTATCAGTCCCAAGGAACGTCAATCTTTCGATGGCCGGTGCCTGGCTTCCCCAACGGATCATCGACCACTTCGGATCCCCCTCTTATCGTTGGGACTTGCAGCAGGGAAACAATGAGTCAGAATAGGGGAGTTGAGCGTCACCGACCGCCATATCATCGTCACGGCAGGCCCGACCTACGAACCGCTCGACCAGGTTCGTCGACTCACCAATCACTCGACCGGACGCCTCGGAAGCAACCTTGCCAGCGATCTTGAGCGCCGAGGCTATCCCGTCACCCTTGCCCTGGGATCCAGCGCAACGCATCAACCCCACCCTCAGCCTAGGAACCTGATCCGTTTCACCACCACTCAAAGCCTTGCTGAGAAACTTGAGGAACTCAGTCGGACGCCCTGTCGGGCCCTCTTTCAC
>DEAY01000188.1:3873-6463 GCA_002348345.1 Verrucomicrobia bacterium UBA2970 | reverse complement strand
ATCATTCCGTCGGCACCGAAGGAGGGGAAGGCTGACCAGGGGTTTCTTCATTCTTCTCATCCTACGGGAACCCATTTGCCTGTCATTACCAATCTCTTCATTTCATGCAACCTTCATGTCGCTGAACTCGATCAAATCGTTCCCGAATATTGAAGGGCTAGAGAATCCCCTTTCAGAACGCCACCAAGAGGAAGCTGACTATGGTCCCAAAACTGCTTTTCTTTAGGATAAGAGTGACGGCATGGAGATCAACGTCGAACCGGCGGTGGCACCTGCTTAGAAAGGTCTTGCGGCTTTCTGGAGGAAAGATTGAACCTTGAGAGGGCAATTGAAAGACCACGGCTGGCGTGATCGGAAGGCTTGTCATTGCCATTGAGCGCGTGACTTTCTTTCATAAGGAAGGGGCTCAAGCCCCTATCGACATGAATTTCGATTACCAAAAACGACCCTCCCTTCGACCTGTTGGCTCTCCAAAGCCGACTGATATCCCGTCTCATGAGCTTTAGAGAGAACGGCCATTGGGGTTTTGGCATGGATCCCAGAACCCCTGATGCAATGGGTTCTGGAGCGCCAGTATCGGAGGGCGCAAATGCCAAGTATTACTGGCACGTCCTCCTCGAGCGCAGGTGGTTGGTGATCACCACCTTTGTCGTCGTCATTTTCTTCGGACTCATTTATCTCTTCAACACCGTCCCCATTTCCGAGGCGATCGCACTCGTGCAAATCGACAGCGAAGATCCTGAGATCCTGGACGGTTCGCCGCGATATGTTTCCGACGCTCGAAGGTCAACCCTGCTCAATACCGAGCAAAAGAAAGTTCTCAGCCGGACATTGATTCAACGGGCCATTGAACGCCTCGACTTGAAGTCAGACCCGATCTATCGCGACCATGTCGACATCGCCCAGGCGGTCGCAAACAACATCAATGTCAAACCGATCCGGCTGACTCAACTGATGAGCGTCGGCATTGAACACCCCGATCCCAAACAAGCGGCAAGAATTGCCAACGTAGTCGTTGAAGAGTTCATCAAGCTGAATAAGGAAACCAAGGCAGCGAAACTCTCGGACCTCCATTTCTATCTCGAAGATGAGGTTCGATCGACGAAAGAAAAACTCAATGTCTCGCGGCAGAGGATGCAGGATTACCGGGAGTCTTACATCACGGTCTCCCTCGAGAAAGACCAGGATATCGCCCTCAGTGCGCTCACCCTGGCCCAGCTTGACTTTGCCAAGGCGGAGGCTGAAGAAGCGATGGCTCGATCGATTGCCGAGGAAATCAAGAGCAAGCTTGATGACGGCACTCCGCTCGAGAACATCCCGCAGATCGCCAAGAATACCCAGACTCGGCGTTGCACCAAACGTTAGCGGTCTACGAGGCCTAGTTACAAGGCCTCCTGGTTCGCTACCTAGAAGGATGGCCGCGCGTCAAGGACGCTTCGGGAAAAGATCGCGTCGATCAAGGTTTCCATTGCCGAAGCGGCCGAAGACGTTCTTGAATCAACCCTCCTCGCCTCAGATCAGTCGCAGGCCACGTTGGCAAGTCTGACGCAACTCGTTCGGAATCGAGAACAGGCTCATCTCGAACTCAATGAGCAACGGATCAAATGCGGCATCGAATCGCGAAACGCGGAACAGCTTAGGAAGCTCTACAACACACTCCTTTCCCGACTCGAGGAAGTGCGCATCGCGCAGCGAAGTCATACCAGTGCGATCACCATCGTTGACCAGGCGCAAGTCCCTCTCGAGCCAGTGAAGCCCCGGGTTCCTCTCACCTTGCTGCTCCCGGTTCTTGGCGGACTCGCTCTCGGTGCCAGGTTTGCATTCTTCGTCAACTTTCTCGACGATTCAGTCAAGAGCCAGGACGACATCGAGAGTTACCTGGGCATTAACTTCCTTGGCTATGTCGCACGGATTCGCGGCGATGAAATCTCACAACGGAGACAAGAATCCTACCTCAACCCCCAATCAGTGGCCTCGGAGTCATTCCGAACCCTGCGAGCGACAATTTCTCTGCTACCTAATGGAAGTCGCTACCAGACGATCGCCCTCTCCAGCACCAAGTCCGGGGAGGGCAAGTCACTGGCCACGTCGAATTTCGCCATTGTTGGCGCCCAAGGCGGCAGCAAGCCCCTCTTCATCGATGCCGACCTAAGACGCCCTTCCCTGCATTCAGTGTATCATTTGCCCAATGCGAAGGGCCTATCGGATTACCTCAACCATCGTCGAGAGTTCTCCGAGATAATCCAGGCTCTTCCCATCGAAAACCTGGAGATCATGACATCCGGAGCGATCCCTGGCAATCCAGCCGAGCTCTTGAGTCGCAACCGTTTTGGCGAACTTCTCGAGACGGCTCGCCGCCACTACGAGCGAATTATCATCGATTGCCCACCCATCTCGGCGGTAAGTGATCCCCTTTCAGTCGCCTCTTGCTGTGATGGCATCATCTTTATCTCCCGATTCAACAAGATTCGGAGGGAACATGCGCGACGGATTGTTCAGCACCTCAAAGAAGCCGGAGTCCAGACCGTCGGAGGACTGATTAACGACATCAGTGCGGAACATGGCCATTCCTACTACTACTCCGACTACT
>DEAY01000188.1:0-3549 GCA_002348345.1 Verrucomicrobia bacterium UBA2970 | reverse complement strand
TACTCCGACTACTATTACAAACCCGATCGTCAGGACGCCCCCTCTGACGCCCTCAACGGCCATGCGGTCGCCCCCAAGAAACCCTCAAAAGAGGACGCCGTCCCCAATCCGGATCAGGTCCCCACCCGCGATTCCCCCACCTCCAATCAATCCCTGGGGCTCAGTCGCAACCGCACCCCCATGAAGGTCACAAGCATGACGCCCGTCATGCTGACGAAAAAACAAAAGCCGCCAAGCACGGACGTCCCCTCCGCTATCTCGCCCATGATCAGGGGAAAAACGAGAGCTCCAAGCCCTCCACCAGCGGCCACGAGCCCGATCCGGCTTCCGTGATCACGGGGATAACGCTGACCAACAATGACCATCACGATGGGATAGAGCACAGACAACCCCACACCCATCAGGAAAACTGCCATCGCCAGCGTGGTCGGACGGCTCGCCACAAGCGTGCCGATTCCTCCCACCAGCGAAACCGTCGAAAACAGCACAAGCATGCCAAAATGCCGCGTTCCACGGTAGCCCATTCCCATTCCGATTCGTCCGAGCAGAATGCCAACCCAAAACACACTGACCATCCAGGGTGCCGCAGCCAAATCACCTCCAAACCTCATGACGTAAAGCTCACCGATCCAGGAAGAAACTCCCATTTCGATCCCGACGTAAAGGAGGATCGCGAACGAAAAGGCCCCGATGAGTGAATCCTGCCTCAAGTCAACGATTGATCCAGCTTCTTGCTGGGTGGGCATCCGGGGAAAGACACATCGACACGCAAACGCACCAGCTACGATTGAAGCGACGCCACAACTCAAAAAAGCAAGACGCCAAGACAAGGCATGCCCCAGGAGTAAGGCCGTCAACGCGGGGACCAAAACGCCTCCACCGGTGAAGCCGGCATGGAGGAGATTCATCAGACGACCGGAGCCCGAGGTGTCCATGAGGATCACGCTCCCATTGGCGCTCACCTCTAACATCCCCTGCCCAAACCCCACCCAAACAAGTAGCCCCACCGCCACCGTCCATTGCGATGTCCACCCAAACAAGAAGATACCAACGCCCTGTTGGAGAAGTCCCAAGACCATCAGTTGACGCGCCCCCCACCGCCCGAGAAACCATCCAGAAATCAGGGTGGAGACAAAGTAGGCTCCCGCGTTTCCCGCCAGGAGAATGCCGGCGACTCGGTATGACCAATCCATTTCACGGACGATCGACGGGAGCGAGGCACCGATCAGGGTGGCGACACCACCCATGAGGAAAAACGAAGCGAAGACTGATGCAATCGCCCCCGGTTGTCTCCTCACAGCCAACAAGCCCAAATGCAAAAGGTTGGAGTCGGACTCTCACGAAACCGGCCTGACCTTCCGTCGGTCCGCGAATCCGAACGGCTCATGCCAACCTCCCCCAAAGACTACTTCGTCCCTTTGCTTTCCTTTTCCTCCGAACCGGCGGCCTGGGGTTCTTCGTGAGTCGGATCGCGTTTTCTCATGATAGCCGCCTTGATTCGCTCGGCCATCGCCGGATTCTCCAACAGGGCCAGGCGAGCGGCTTCTTTGCCCTGACCAATGAGCTCGCCATCAAACTGAAACCAAGCCCCTTTCTTCTCAACCACCCCGTCACGCACCCCCACCTCAAGGACGCTTCCCTCCTTGTTGATGCCGTGGTTGTAGAGGATATCGAACTCCGCTTCGGCGAAGGGAGGCGCCACCTTGTTCTTGACAATCTTGACCTTGACGTGGTTTCCCATGGCGGTGCCCGAAGAGTCTTTCAGCGTCTCCTTTCGACGAATATCGATTCGCACACTGGCATAGAATTTGAGCGCCTTTCCACCCGGGGTCGTTTCCGGGCTCCCAAACATCACCCCCACCTTTTCACGCAGTTGGTTGGTAAAAAGACAAGTGGTTTTGCCCTTGTTGAGAATCGAGGTCAACTTTCGAAGCGCCTGGCTCATTAAACGGGCCTGCATTCCCATCGTCGCCATTCCCATTTCCCCTTCAAGTTCAGCCTTGGGCACCAAGGCGGCCACCGAATCAACCACAATGACATCAATGGCCCCCGACCGAGCCAGGGTCTCGCAAATGGTCAGGGCTTCCTCACCACTATCCGGCTGGGACACCAGAAGATCGTCGAGATTAACTCCCAATCGCTGGGCATATGCAGGATCGAGTGCATGCTCAGCATCGATGAAAGCCGCCGTGCCCCCGCTTTTCTGAGCATTGGCAATCACATGCAACATCACGGTTGTCTTTCCCGATGATTCGGGCCCATAGATTTCAACGATTCGACCCTTCGGAAGCCCCCCCACACCGAGAGCGAGGTCAACGGAAAGGGCACCGGTCGGAATCACCTCGATCTTTGACTTCAGACTGGCATCCCCCAACCGCATGATACTCCCGTCACCAAAGGCTTTGGTAATCGAATTGATTGCGGCCTGAAGATTTCGATCCTTGTCCGAAGAACCCTCTACAGCAGCGGCTTTGCGCGTTTTTTCTGATGGTTTTGGAGGCATTTTATATCTTTTCTCCGCGAGCATAGAACACCCCTGGGACAAGTCAATCATCGCCCGTTTCAAGTCCCGGCTTCCCCCCTTTCTTCAGCCCGCTCAGTCGCCCAGCAGTTTTCGAAGGCGTTCCGTCGCCCCTTCGCCCTCTCCCCGGCGCGAAAAGTTGTTCGGAGCCGTCATTTCAAAATACTCGCAAAAATTACCGCGGTCCTTCTCCATGACCGGCTCAGCTCGCCGATCTCGACACTGGTGCGCCGACCGTGGATCATAGCTTTCACAATTCAGACACACCCTTAAATCAACCCGGCATTCGGGACAAGACTCGCTCCGCCCAGGTTGACCCGCAATCTTCCATTCCCACCCACACTTGTAACATTGTTTCTTCATGAGGCCTCTCCAAGGGGAGAACGGAGAGACCTTATCAAGAGGCCACCACCCGGAAAAGCCGGAAGAACCGGCTATCCCCTCACTTCTCCAGATGGAATGCCCCGCTTCGTTTTTTGTCTCCTTCTCCTAATCATCCCAACGGAGACCAGGCTTATCGCGACCACCATGCCCCAGTCCTTGGGCTCGGGAACAGCCGTCACGCCGCCGAAGACTTCCACATTGTCAACCCGCCATGTCCCCAGCGTTGATTCGGCCTGATAACCGAATATTCTGAATTCCACACTGTCGACCAACCCTCCAAATACATCCTCATCCAAACCAAAATGCTGGTCGAATCGCATCGACACGTTATCGGTCAGGACGACTGGCCCGGGGGAAAGATCGAAAGCAAATCCGTCGAGACTAGAGCGAATCGACCATTCCAGGATTCCGGAGGCTGAACGCCTTTCATCCAACTCGATGGCATCTAGCCGAAGACTATACCCGGGCTCGGGCTCGATGGAGAAGGTAAAATAATCGTCCGCATCGAGCCCTCCGGTTGACCACGAGCGGGCACTAAAGGCATTACTCGCCGAACTCGCCCCCAGCCCGCTGCCTCTGGAAAACTCGCTGACACGGGTATTGGCGTGCAGTTCCTCCGAGGCATAACTCGTTTCATTTCCCGC
>DEAY01000062.1 GCA_002348345.1 Verrucomicrobia bacterium UBA2970 | reverse complement strand
CCGGGTTCGGGTGGATCCTTCTCGTGGCGGTTGCCTTCCCTGCTCTTCCTTCCCGTGGGGAGATCATTGAAGCGGACCTGGTGGTATACGGGGGAACCTCGGCGGGGGTCGTTGCGGCGGTTCAAGGGGCTCGGAGCAACCTGTCGGTCGTTCTCCTCTCCCCCGAAGACCATCTGGGCGGACTGACCTCCGGGGGATTGGGCTTCACCGATTCAGGGCACACCCGTGTGATTGGCGGGCTGTCGCGTGAGTTCTACCATCGGGTTTGGAAGAAATACCAAAGCGAGGTCACCTGGAAATGGGAAGGGGCATCGACCTTTGGGAACCGAGGTCAGGGCACCCCGGCCATCGACGAGGCCACCCGGACCATGTGGACTTTCGAGCCCCACGTGGCGGAGGCGGTTTTTGACGAATGGGTTGTCGAGACTGGCATCCGCACTTACCGCAACCAATGGCTTGATCGAACCCATGGCGTTGATCTTCAAGGGAAGCGGATTCGCTCGATTCGGATGCTCAGCGGCCTCGTTGTTCGGGGACGGTTCTTCATCGATGCGGGCTATGAGGGCGATCTCATGGCGGCGGCCGGGGTGCCTTACCGAGTGGGACGGGAATCCACCCGGGAGTATGGGGAGCGGTGGAATGGCGTTCAGATTGGAGTGCTGCATCATCGACACAATTTCGGTGTGCCTGGTCTGGCGATCGACCCTTACCTTATTCCCGGAGACCCGACAAGCGGGCTGGTTGCTGGGATCTCAAGCGAGGCGGCGGGCAGGAAGGGCGAAGCGGATCATCGGATTCAGGCCTATTGCTTTCGGATGTGTCTCTCGGATCATCCTGACAATCGGGTCCCGTTTCCCCGGCCCCCCTTTTATGATCCGACCCGCTACGAGCTGTTGGGAAGAATCCTTGATGCCGGGTGGAGCGAGGTATTTCGGAAATTCGATCGCATTCCGAATCGAAAGACGGACACCAACAATCACGGTCCCTTCAGCACGGACTACATCGGGGCCAATTATGAATACCCGGAAGCGACGTACGAACGCCGGGCCCAGATCATCGAGTCGCATCGACGATATCAGCAAGGCTTGATGTACTATCTTGCCAACGATCAGAGGGTTCCCCTTGCGATTCGCCAAGATCTCTCGAAATGGGGCTTGGCGAGGGATGAGTTCACCGACAACGGGCACTGGCCCCATCAACTTTATGTTCGGGAGGCCCGGCGAATGGTGGGGGAATACGTCATGACCGAGCATGAGGTTCTGGGGCGGCGCAGTGTGCCGAATCCGATCGGCATGGGGTCCTACACGATGGATTCGCACAACGTTCAGCGCTACGTAACACAGGACGGGAGGGTCGAGAACGAGGGGGATATCGGCGTCAAACCAGAGCGACCCTATTCCATTGCCCTGGGCGCCATTCTCCCGCCGCGACCGGTGGTTCAGAACCTGCTGGTTCCGGTGGCCCTGTCCAGCACGCATATCGCCTACGGGTCGATTCGAATGGAGCCGGTTTTCATGATTCTCGGCCAGAGTGCGGGCATGGTGGCCGCGATCGGTGTGGAGCAGGGGGTGCCCGCGCAGGATGTCGGATATGGTCGATTGAAAAAACGTCTCAACGCCGCGCGGCAGATTCTCTCGCTGCCGTGAGGTGGGGAACGGCAGCCGGACAGGAATCCCTGTTTGCCTTGAACGCGATTGGGAAACGAAGGTGGCTTTGGTGGGCGATCTGCTGGGGGACGGCGGTTCTGTTGGCCGCTCCGTTGGTTTGGCGTTGGTTCGCATTCCAAGGTCCGTTCGGGCCCGTGGCCCCGCCGCGACCGGAGCCGGTGATCGACATCCACTGTCACACTGCCGGAATCGGTGCCGGGGAGAGTGGATGTTTCGTTTCCAACTCAATGCGGGCCAGTTACAAGTTCAACCTCTACCTCAAGAGCTTCGGGGTGGACCTGGGCTCGCTCGAGGCCCAGGGCGACCGGTTGATCATCCAGCGCATCGCCGAGCGCATCCGAGGGAGCCAATGGGTATCCGGGGCCATTGTGTTGGCCATGGACGGCGTCATCGATTCCGAGGGGCAGCTTGATCGTGAGCGAACCGAGTTCTTTGTTCCCAATGAGTTTGTTTACGAACAAACGGCACTGCACCCTGGGCTATTCTGGGGAGCGAGTATCAACCCGCTCCGGAAGGATGCCATCGACCGACTGGACTGGGCCCACGCCCACGGGGCCAAGCTGGTCAAGTGGCTTCCCTCGGTTCAGTTGTTTGACCCCGGTGACGACCGTCACCTTGAGTTCTACCGGAAAATGGTTGAGCTCGATCTGCCCCTGCTCAGCCACGCCGGGCAGGAGCGGGCCTTCACCCACGTGAACGATGAGTTCGGAGACCCCTTCAAACTCAGGCTCGCCCTCGACACCGGAGTGCGGGTGATCGTGGCCCATATTGCGTCCACTGGCGAGCACGAGGGCGAACGGGACACCGACCGCCTCATCGAGCTGATGGGTCAGTACGGGAATCTTTACAGCGACATCTCCTCCTTAACCCAGGTGAACAAGTTGGGTTATCTGAGGGAGGCGGTGTCCCATTCCGTCTTCAGGGAGCGGCTCTTCTACGGCTCGGATTACCCGCTCATCAACACCGCCATCGTTTCTCCCTGGTTGTTTTCATTGAATTTGGAAGTCGGTGAAATGAGGCGGATCGCCGGAATCGAGAATCCCTGGGACCGGGATGTGGAGTTGAAACGGTCGTTGGGAGTACCTCCGTCCGTTTTCGAGAGGGCAAACCGGCTTATCATGAAGCCCGGGGATCTCGTGTCAGTCCGTCCGTGACCGGGAACAAGAAGGCGAGGCATGCACTGCACCTACGACATCGAGAAGACCTATCGGGAGAATTATGAGTCGGGGCCTAACCTGCCGCCCGATGTGGGCTCGGTTCCCCCGACCCCCACGAAACGATTCATGGGATTCGAGCTCAACAGTCGCCTGGGCATTGCCGCGGGCCTGCTGCTCAACAGCAAATGGATCGCGGCTTATTCCCGTCTGGGATACGACTTGCTGACCTACAAGACCGTCCGCCGCTCCTACCGGCCCTGTTACCCGCTTCCAAACTGGGTTTTTGTCACCGATGACGGGGCTCTGAAAGGCCCCATTTATCGGAGTCACCGTGGCCATCAGACGGATCATCAAATCACATCGGCCGTGTGCTTTGGAATGCCGTCGATGGCTCCTGAAGTTTGGCGAAAGGATGTGGCGGTGGCCAGGAATGCGCTGTCTTCCGGGCAGCGGCTCATCGTTTCGGTCGTGGCCACCCCGGAGGAGGGATGGGGGATTACCGAAATTGCGGAGGACTTTGCCCGGTGCGCGCTGTGGGCGAAGGAGGCTGGAGCCGACATCGTTGAAGCCAATCTCTCTTGTCCCAATGTGTGCACGGCCGAGGGGTCGATCTATCTTGATCCGGATTTCAGTCATGAAGTGGCTGCCACCCTCAGAGAGCGGATTTCCAACACCCCCCTCTTACTCAAGATCGGTTATTTTGAGGAGCCCGATGGCTTGGCCGAGTTTCTGAACCGGATCGACGGGGTGGTGGATGGGGTCACCATGGTCAATGGGATCACGCGGCCGGTGCTCGAATTGGACGGGCGTCCGGTCTTTGGCCCAAGTTATGAAAAAGCAGGAGTGCTCGGGCGGGCCATCCACCCCGCCTCGGTGCAATCGGTGGCCTTCGCTCGCGAGGTGATTCTCCGCGATCAACTCGATCTCGAGATCCTGGCGGTCGGGGGGGCGGCGCTTGTCGACGACATTGAAGATTTCTTCCAGGCGGGAGCCGGAGCGGTCCTGATGGGATCCTCTCCGATGTATCGTCCCTTGCTGGCAATCGAGGCCAAGCAAGCCCATCCGCGATGGTAGCGGCTGCCCACCGGCCAGGCACGGAGACGGGCCGGTTCCCGGCTCAATCTCAGGGGACGAGTGCGTTTTTCTTTTGCCCTTTGGGTGGTGAATTCTGTGGGGTCGGTCATGCGGGTTGTCGTCTGCCGAAGGTTGAAGGAATTTAGATAGAAAGGATGAGACTTCCTTTTTTCGGGGGGGGCTTCGATCGGTTTGGTTGAGCGAGTGACTCATTGAAGAACGGCTGGTTGCGTCGATGCTCACTTTGAGCGACGGGGATGAATTGGAGCTCAATCTCGTTGAGGCGACCGAGTCGCCTCACTGCAGGCCACGCAAAGCCCATCGCTGTTTCAACCTTCACCGATCCCACACAAGCCTGCCACCAGCCCTCAAGTTTTTGAATCAGGGTGAGCGACAAGATCGGTCCGATTCCATGGGAAGATTGTGGTCAACAAAAGGTTCCTCCGTTTGAATCAGTCTGCAGCTTGGCGCTGACCGTTCCTAGCGAGGGTGTTTTTTTGATAAATGACCGTTCTTTTACAGTGGGGAACACTGAAGTCAGGTCGGGACGTTAAATGCTTGCAATTCATTTTTTTGGCGGATACAGGCATACCAATGTGTAGGATTGGATGGTGGTTTCTTTCGTTGGGTCTTATGCCGGTATTCGGGTTGGCTCAACCGGCTTGGATAGCCGATGACATGGTTGCTTATTACCCGTTTGACGGGAACGTCCGGGACGCCAGCGGGAATGGCAATGATGGTATCAATGTTGGCGCGACATTGACCGAGAACCGATTCGGGCAGCCCTCGAGTGCCTACTATTTTGATGGGAGTGACGACTTCATTGAGGTCGCGTCCACCAGGGCATTCACCTTCAGCAGCAAGCCATTCACTGTGTCGATGTGGTTGACTTCTCGTAATTTCGTCGACGGGTTTGTGATCGCAAAATTCCAACAGGCCGAGCCAAATTCATTTGGAATTGCTCTCCGTGAGGGCGGTTCGGTTCATAGTTTTGTGGTTGATGGAACGCAAATGGCTTCATCGGTCATATCGCCTGGAACGGCTCTGGGAGGGAAATGGGGAATGCTGACGGTTTCCGTGGACTCATCTCGAATGAAAATCTATGTGAACGGGAAACTCGTGAGTGATGGAGACGCCGGTGGTGGTGGGCATGACATCATCAATACGAGCCCTTTGAGGATCGGCGCTCTGGGGCAAGGTTCCGGAAACATTCAAAGTCATCATGGATCAATCGACGATGTTCGGATCTACAGTCGGACCCTCTCCGCGGCGGAAGTCGAACAGCTTCATGACTATGAAGCGCAGACCTTGCTCTCCAGCACCGACGTGGCCACCGCCAGAGCAGAAATCGTCAACGGCTTCATTGTCGGGGCAGAAGTGCTTGATGGGGGGTATGGTTACTTCAGTAAGCCAGAGGTCACGATCTCCGGTGGGGAAGGCTTCGGAGCGGTTGCCACCGCCACGGTGAGCGCGGGTGAAGTCGTCGGAATCAATATCATCAATCCTGGTTTTGGTTATACCGGGGATCCGATCATCAATATTGCCCCCCCACCCGTGCTATCGGTGGCCGCCCAAGCGACGGCGGAGGTGGTGAATGGGTTTGTTGTTGGCGTCAACCTGACCTTTGGTGGAGAGGGTTACCTGGAGGCACCCGTTATCCGCTTTGTCGGCGGCAATGGTTCGGGAGCCATTGCGGTGGCTGAGGTCGAGGAAGGGAAGGTGATTGGTATCCAGGTGATCGCGCCTGGCAGCGGGTATACAGCAATCCCGACCGTCACCATAGGCGCGCCGCAAACCGCGCCTGAGCTCAGCATCCGAGTGACTCAGGTTGAGGTGAATATGAAAGTGACCGTAGGAAGGCGCTACACCGTTGAAGCCTCCAAGAACATGAGCGATTGGGTGCAGGTCAGTGAGCTTTTTACCGCTCAAGAGCAGTTCGAAGCCATGAGATTTGATGTCGATGAGGTGGGGCAATTCTTCCGGGTGGTTGAACAGCGTTAGGACTAACGGTATTAAGAAAACCGCTCCTTTGTCGAAGTATAATGAGAGGGTGATGCAGGGATTGATCTGGGACGGATCAATCCTTCAAAGGAGAAAAGTCATGAGGAAACCATACAGACCAATGAGTAGTATTATACTGATGGTTGGGTGGGCCTTGGTCACTGTTGCGGGTTCGGAAATTGATGAACGGACTCAAAAGGTGATTGATGCCGCAGGTCAGGGAGATGCAAAGGCGCAGGAAACACTGGGATTCTATTACCGTGTCGGCTGGAAAGTTCCGAAGGATCAGACGGAAGCGATCAAGTGGTACCGGAAGGCCGCGGAGCAGGGGTATGCAAAAGCCCAGTACAGCCTGGGCGCAATGTATTTTGATCATCGGGGCGTCACGAGTGACTACCCCGTTGCCATCAAGTGGTTTTGGAAAGCCGCGGAGCAGGGGCATGCGGAGGCATATCGGGAACTCAGTGAGATGTATGAGGCCGGGAAAGGAGTGCCCAAGATCGAAAACGAGGCGGTGAACCTGCTCAAGAAGGCGGCGATGCTGGGAGACAGGCCATCACAACAAACCCTCGCCGCAAGGTACCAGATTGGCAGGGGAGTGCCAAGAGACATCATCAAAGCCTATGCCTGGTATAACGTGGCCGGTGCCAATGGTGATCCATCCGCATCCAAGTCCAGAGATCTGATTGCAACCGAAATGACGCCCGACCAGATTGCGGATGCGCAGCGGCTTTCGGGTGAGTGGTTTAGGGAAAGCCAATCGAAGAACGATTAATCTCTTTCGAAATCCCGGGTATTCCACTCCGCAGAGGAACAAACGGGGGGCCGATCCGGCATGGAGGTTGGGCATGGGTGAGCCGGTCGCCCACGGGCTTTCGATTGTTCAGGAAACCCGGCTTATGATCCCTGGATACTCAATTGTTTTTCGACAACGGCATCACGGATATGACGCTTGATCAGGAAGATCAAAGGGTTGATGTGGTTACCGGAAGACCATGTCGAATGCAGGCGGGTTGTCCGTCCCGTGGTGTTGGGTTTTTACCCTGCTTCCAACCCAGCCTCCAACCCCAGAGTGATTAAGGAGGGTGGGAATCCGTCCTCTTATGGATCGACGGCGTTTCACATTCCAATCGCGTTGTTGGCAGAGGTTCTTTTCTTGGCACGGATCGTTTTCAGGGGTTGGGTCGGATGCGTGCTGGTCTGGTGACGGATGATCTGGGTGGGCCAGCTTTTGCCTCTTCGAGTCGGCACCGGGACCATATCGATAGATGATGAATCTTCCAGTCAGCCAGTCTCAGGGGTCTGTGCTTTTCCTCTTTGCCTTCCGTGACTGGTCCATGAAATCAAAGCCAAGAACAAACGATCGGGCCAATTCCAACCAGTGAGGCGTTGGGGCCGGTCAACTGGCCTATCGCTCTTTTTTTGCCCGTCAGGATGGAAACGGAAATCGGTTGAGAAAACACAATGGAGACTCGCTATAGGGAATTGGCCTGGGTATCTATTCTGATGCTAGGAAATTTCCTCATTGCTATGAAGATGATCTGGATGACAGGGCTACCCGATGCAAACCCTGCGGAGGTCGAATTCCACGCCCCCGAATCCCACGTCCTTTACCACGGGAGCTGTGGGTATTGCTTGCCATTCTGGCAGCCGTAGCCCTCCCCGTCGGGTGGGTGATCGCAATCACATCTTATCAGTAACGAGTTGACCAAAAACCTCCAATTGTTTGGCCCAACCGGCCTTGCATGCGCATGGCGGTGTCATACACCTCTTCACAATCCCTGTTTTGGTTTGTTGGTTTTGGTCGGGCCTCAAAAAAGGAGACATATTGGATTCCCGGTTCGGCGCTTTGTCTGAGTCCTGAATGATCTTCTTCCTCTCATACTTTCTCGGTTTCCCTCAAATCCTCTGTTGTCGCGATCTGTTTCGTGCGGACAGGGGATTTGGTTTTGGTTTTAAACGCCGGACCTATTGAAGGGGCATTCCCTGGTTTGAGGTGGAGGCGGGACGATTGGTGATCATCGGGTCTACGCTTCGGTCACAAACCTTGAAAGGATGCCGACAGCAAATAAAGCTAACCGCCAGTCAATGATCGTCTGGCACAATCTCTGTCGGGTCACATTGTCCGAACTTCCGACCGCCCCAACGAATCAAAAGATGAGGTAGACAACCGGAATCCCCGGGACCAGTAATGTCAACATCCAGTCCTCGACCGTCATTGACTCTTCTTCAGTAACGGCTCTGCCGCCCTTCATCCACTCTTTCTTGGCCCAGGTTGAACGGAAAGGTTTCGGGTGATTGTTGGCGCTTATATTCCGGTTGATTCAAGTCTCCCCCCCTATTGTTTTTGCCCGGTTTTATGAGCGTCGGTCAAGAGGATGTTGTTTCTTCTTCATGTTTAGGTTCT
>DEAY01000473.1 GCA_002348345.1 Verrucomicrobia bacterium UBA2970 | reverse complement strand
TAACCGATCGTTGAGCCATCCACAAACCAACACCCCGGCAATCGACATCGGAAGCCCGACCATAGCACCAAGCCCGATCATGATACCGAGATCGACCCCCAACTCATTGGCCATGAACAGGGGCCCCGGAGTCGGTGGCACCATGGTGTGGGTCACGGCGCCTCCGGCCACAATGGCGGTGATGTAGAGCAGGTAATTCTTTTTTGTTTTCCGGAAAAGGGAGCGGGCCAGCGGCACCAGAAGATAATAGACCGTATCGAAGAAGACGGGCACCGAAAGAACAAAGCCACTCCCCATCAAGGCATACTTCGCTCGCTTTTCCCCAAAAAGGCCCATCAGACTCACCACAATTCGCTCGGCGGCCCCGCTGTCCATCAATGCACGCCCGATCACGGCGGCGAGCGCAATCACGATCCCGATCGACCCCGCGATATTCCCAAATGCGGCTCCCACCCGAGAGATCTTCTCCCCGGCAGCCCCCTCCACGAGGAGACTCACCGCGAAGGCAGCGGTAATGAGCGCGATGAAGGCGTTGATCCGAAGAACGAGAATCATCGACAGCACAATCGCAACCCCGATGACCAAGATGACTAAAGGGTGGTCCATAACTTTGTTCGACAAAAAAGAGCGGGAACGCCCCCACTTATACCAAGCCCAACAAAGGCTGCAACGATCGATGCCTCATATCAGTGCTGATCCAATCGTCCCGGAATGATACAGAGAAGCGAGAGCCTCGCTTGTCCTCTGGAAAGGAGACCATCCCACTCCCGCCGTGCAAAACGCCTCAATGGACAAGCGATGATGTATCAAATTCGTCACATAGAATACGTAACAGTTCTCGTTTGACCTGGGTCTTCCCTCGTGCAACACCCTGAATGGGGAGAGAGAATCAAGGGGTCTTCCTTGCTCATCCACTTCAGAGATGGCATCTACCACTAACATGTATACTGGGTTTTGGAAGCGAGCAGGGCTCGCCCTCATTTTAGCCTCCTCCTTGGGGGGCCAGGCCACTGAACTCCATGACGTCCAACTGGTCGTAAACGACCAGGGTCTATCGCTTCATTATCAAACCGAACTGGTATCGGGAGTCGTGACACTCTATTTCGCAACGACCATTGATTCACCTAAAGACCAGTGGCAACTCCGGGGATACCATCCCATCGGGCACACTCAAGGGGGATCGTTCGATCTCGGACTCGATTTTAAAACCACATCCGTGGCGGGCTTCTTTCAACTTCGTCAACCGCCTTTCCGCCCTCAAGCCAATATGGTCTGGATTGACCCTGGGCATTTTCTTCTTGGCAGTCCCGAATCCGAGTTGGGCCGTTTCAGCGATGAGGGCCCCCAGCACAAGGTCACCATTCCCAACGGATTCTGGATGTCGGTCTATGAAGTCACTCAGGGAGAGTTTCAGACCATCATGGGCGGGAATCCGAGTCAATCATTTGAATCGCCCCGCAACCCAGTCGACAGTATTTCCTGGTTCGAAGCCCTCGACTATTGCGAACGAATCACTCAACAAGCAAGAGCCCAAGGAGCGATCCCCGAAGGCCTGGAATACCGACTTCCCACCGAAGCGGAATGGGAATACGCCTGTCGGGCAGGTTCCACCTCCGCCTATAGTTTTGGAGACGACAGCTACGACTTGAGTCTCTACGCCTGGTGGGAAGAAAATGCTCCAGGTCGGTCCGCTGAAGTCGGCCTACTCAAACCCAATGCCTGGGGGCTCTACGATATGCACGGGAATGTCTTCGAGTGGTGCCTGACGAAGTACCAGGCCTATCCGGGAGGGGCGATTCGCCATAAAAACGTTGACTACCGGGTGGTGAGAGGCGGTGCCTTCATCTGTCCAGACTACATTGTGCGATCGGCCTGCCGACTTGAATCGGCCCCGGCGAACAGTCGCTCCTGGCTGACCGGCTTTCGCGTGGTTCTCGCCCAACCCGTTCCCACCGCCCTAGGGGACTCTTCACGCTAGCGGGTCAGTCCCTGCCGGACAGACCGGACTTGAAGGCGAACCCCGGTTCGATCCATGGGGTCTTCTTCTCTCGAAAGGGCCTGCCTCCGTCGGGAGTTCTCTGCAGAGCGCGCTCCCGAGCCCCATAGCCATCATCAACCAACTCAGGAGGAACAGCTCACCAACGAAAAGACTAGCCCACTGCCCCCCCTCGCCTCCAAACGCAAAAAAGGTGACCTGATGGCCTCACTGTGCTATGTCCCTCGAAACATCTCCTGATGATATGAGAGGAATAATCATTTCAGCGGTTCTCCTTCTTGCCGCGTGCCAGTCTCCCAAGCCCTCCCATCGCACGTCACCGACGCCTCTTCCCCGAAACGCTCCCGCCGAGAACCGGTCGAGCCCCGCGTCGCCCTCAACGGTTTCCCGCCCCGCAAAGCCTTCCCTCGATCCAGAAAAACTCATTCGAATCGATGAGGCCATCCTGGAGGCCATCGCAGCGGGCAAGACGCCAGGGGGGGTTCTCTGGGTGGAACGGAACGGGCAGAGCTACCAGAAGGCATTCGGTCACCAGGCCATTCTTCCCCGTGCCGAGGCAACCCAGCTCGATACCATCTACGACATGGCCTCGCTCACCAAGGTTATCGCCACGGCTCCCGCCATCGCCAAACTGCATGAAACCGGGAAACTCAAGGTCGACGAACCGGTTGCCAAATACCTCCCGGAATTCGCGAATCAGGGGAAAGAAACGATCACCATCCGTCAACTCCTGACCCATTCATCCGGCCTCAAACCCGGTCTCCCCCTGAGGCCCGATTGGGTTGGAAATGCACAGGCCATCAAACTGGCCTGCCAGGAGTCGCTTCGAGCGCAACCCGGGGCCGAATTCAAATACAGCGATATCAACTACATTCTTCTGGGCGAGATCGTCCATCGGGTGTCCGGTCAACCGCTCCATGAGTTTACCCGGGAGCATTTCTATCGTCCCCTCGAAATGGACGACACCCAGTTTCTGCCCCGCTCCTCGGAACAACCCCGAATCGCTCCCACGACCGTGACCGAAAGCGGCATCACCCGCGGCATCGTCCACGATCCCACCTCCGCTCGAATGGGCGGCGTTGCCGGACACGCCGGCCTTTTCTCAACAGCCTCCGATCTGGCCCGGTTTGCGAGAATGTTCCTCAACGGGGGAGCTTCCCCCTCCGGCCGGGTCTTGAATTCCGAGACGATTGACGCAATGACCTCCAATCAGTCGCCCGATGCGGTCCCCCATCAACGAGGCTGGGGTTGGGACATCGCTTCTCCCTACTCCAGTCCCCGCGGCCATCTCTTCGAGGTGGGTTCCTACGGTCACACCGGCTGGACGGGAACCTCGATCTGGATCGACCCCTTCTCGAAGACCTTCGTCATCTTCCTCTCCAACCGCAACCACCCGACGGAGGATGGCAACGTCATCGCACTTCGCCGGACGATCGGCACGCTGGCCGCCGAGGCCGTTATGGATTATCCATTTCCAAAACAATCGACAGCGAATCGCCCCTCCCCACCGCAACCCGCAAGAAACGGAATCGACGAACTGGAGCGGACCCGCTTTCAAGCGCTCAGAGGTCTGAAGGTCGGCTTGATCACAAATCATACCGGCCGGAATCAACGACAGCAGCCCACCATCGATCTCCTGCATCAAGCCGCCGAAGTCGATCTCCGGGTCCTGTTCAGTCCCGAGCACGGCATCCGAGGCACCGAGGACTCCAGGGTCGCCGACAGTCGGGACCATCAAACGGGCCTGGAGATCTTCAGCCTCTACGGAGCGACCCGCAAACCGAGCGCAAAACAGCTCGAGGGACTCGATGCGCTCGTCTTCGACATCCAGGATATCGGCTGTCGATTCTACACCTACATCTCGACCCTGGGGCTGGCGATGGAAGCAGCGGCCGAACAGGGCCTCAAATTCTTCGTACTCGACCGCATCAATCCCATTTCCGGCGATCGGGTTGAGGGCCCTCTCCTCACGGCAGAGACCAGTTTCGTCGGCTTTCACCCGCTGCCCGTTCGCCACGGGATGACCGTCGGCGAGTTGGCACGACTGTTTCGAACCGAACGCCGCTTGAAGGTGGATCTCGAGGTGATTCCCATCACGGCTTGGAAGCGATCCTTCTGGATGGATCAGACCGATCTTCCATGGATCAACCCGTCCCCGAACATGCGAAGCCTGACTCAAGCAGCCCTCTATCCCGGAATCGGCCTCCTGGAAATGACGGCTCTCTCGGTGGGCCGGGGAACCGATACGCCCTTTGAATTGATCGGAGCCCCCCATCTGGATGCCGGTCCACTCGCCCAAGAACTCGAAGAGCGGTCGCTGCCCGGCCTGTCGGTCTCGCCGATCCAGTTCACCCCTGACGCCAGTGTTTTCGCCCACCAAGAATGCCAGGGGATTCGATTCACGATCACCGATCGAACGCAATTCAAGCCGATCCTACTCGGTCTCACCCTGGCTGAAATCCTTTATCGCGACCATCCGGAACAGTTTGATCTCACCAAACTCAACCGCCTTCTTGGAAACGACTCGGTCGTTGAATCCATCCGATCGGGGGATTCCGTGGCCATCATGCAGTCAAAATGGGAACCCGATCTCAACGCGTTCCTGGCTCGACGAGCCCCCCACCTCCTCTACGACTAACCTTGACATGATCAAACGTGAATTCGGATTCCTGTGCGGTTGGAATTGATATCGGCGGAACGAAAATTGCCGTGGGTCTGGTGAGCGGGGAGGGTAAGCTCCTCACCCAAGAGACGTTCCCCACCGACTCTCAGGCGGGAATTCCTCATGCCTGCGACCGAGTGGACCACGCCATTCGCAGGCTCTCTGACAAAGCCCAAATGCGATTGGGAGGACTCCAGGGAATCGGAGTGGGTTGTCCGGGACCGATGAATCGGGCCAGCGGGGAGATTCTCAATCCGCACACGCTTCCCGGCTGGGAATCGATGAGCCTGACCCAATGCCTTGAGGACCTCACCCAGCTCCCCGTTCAACTCGAAAACGACGCCGATGCGGCCCTCCTGGGCGAGTGCTTTGTCGGGGCGGGGCAAGGC
>DEAY01000480.1:1353-11083 GCA_002348345.1 Verrucomicrobia bacterium UBA2970 | reverse complement strand
CCTCATCGCCCACCATTTTACTTCCCCGGTGCAATGGGTTTCATCTGCGCAAGGGGTGTGCCTGCTTCCCTGACAAGGCAACCTCGGGAACAACCAATCCACTTCTCCCGACGGCGCTTGAGGGCGTCTATGGCGATCGATTTCCTCCGCCTTCCCTGCCGGTTCGCCCGGCCTTTGTGCTCGGGGCTTCAAGACTAAGTTATTCTTCTTTAGACGGGGTGCTTTTCGACAAAACCCAAACGACTCTGATTCGGTTTCCCTTCGGCAGATTAGGTGACTACACGATTCCCGACAGCGTCACCCGCATTGAGTATTCGGCCTTCATGGGTTGCGGTGGCCTCACAAGTGTAACGATCCCTGACAGTGTCACCAGCATTGGGCGCGCTGCTTTCATTGGATGCAGGAGTCTGACGAGCGTGACGATCCCCGACAGCGTGACCAGCATTGGGGATCGGGCCTTCAGCGGCTGCAGTAGCCTGACGAGCGTGACGATCCCTGACAGCGTCACCAGCGTTGGAGCTTCTGCCTTTAGAGACTGCGAGAGCCTGGAACGGATCGTGTTTGAGGGTGATGCTGCTGAAGTTGGTGAAGCTGCCTTCAGGGACTTGTCTTCAAACGCCAAAATCTTCATCAACCCGGAAGCAAAAGGTTTCGGCTCCCGATTCGAAGGACTGCCTGTCGAGTTCCTTCCGAAAGAGGTAGAGATCAGCACTGTCAGCACAGGGGCCGCCCGTTCTCATTCACAATCGAAACGGAGCCGGACACCGCCTATCGGATCGATTCAACCAGTGACTTGAGTCCGGAGGGGCGATGGACGAAGATCGGCAGTATCCAGGGTAGTGGAGAGCCGGTAGGGTTCACCGACACCCGCGAGGCGCTATTCCCGATGCAATTCTATCGGGTGCTGTCGGTGGAGTAGTTGGGTGACCGTCCCGGGCGCAGTTTGTCAAAATCCCTGCGGGCGCCAATCCGTTGCCACATCCATTGGGATTCAAGTCTGCCAGACCCCCCGCCGGGGGCCTTGACAGTCGGGCTATGATTTGGGCATGAAACCCTTTCGTGCCGCAGTTTTCATAGTGGCTCTCCTAATTCTGACCGGGTGTGCCACAACCGGGTCGGTGACCAACCAGCTTCGGTTAGGGATGGAGGAGGATCAGATTCAGCGTGTCTTCAATCAGCCTCCATCAAGGACGGTGGCCCGCGATGGTGTCGTCCGCAAGTTCTATGGTAACATCTTAAGCGGGTGGACGTATGTCGACTTCGAGGAGGGCAAGGCTATTGGCTGGGGAATCCGCTCTCTGCTTGAGGAGACAGAGGGTGACAGAAACACGATTAAGGCTGAGATCAACTCCACAGTCGAGGTGGTGGACTGACGGGTTTCACGGATCCCCCGAAGACAACAAGCGGAAGATCAATTCTGTGGGGAACAGGAAAAACGTGGTCGAAAGCAGCTTTTTCCGGGTTTTTCCATCGAACATTTCAAAGGGTTTCCCAATTGCGTAAGTATGGCTGATTCCGACGCCTGAGCGATTCCCCACCAGCCCCCGAGCGCTGGTCCAGGTCCTTTTCAGGGCGCTCCGAGAAGCCGGGTAATCAGAGCCGTCCAGCCTGTCTGATGGCTGGCGCCCAGGCCTTTGGCCGTGTCGCCGTCAAAATACTCGTGAAACAAGACGAGATCTTCCCAGGGACCGCCTTTCCGGTAGAGGGTCTCGTTGCCGTGGCAGGGGCGGCAGCCGTCGGCGTCGAATCGGAAGATCTTGGTCAGGCGCGTCGAGATTTCCCGGGCGGCCGATCCGCAAGTATGCTCCGGGGAATCAGGCGTGCCCAAGGGCGAGATCTTCAATGCGTCACCATAGAAGTAATCGTATCGCTCAAGCGCTTCAATGAGGAGGTAATTGACGGGAAACCAAATGGGCCCGCGCCAGTTGGAGTTTCCGCCGAAGAGGGGGGTGGTTGATTCACCCGGCGTATAGGGGACCCGGAAATCCTGCCCTGCGAGTCGGAGGAGCGAAGGGCTTTTTTCGTGGTATTTGGACAGCGAACGAATCCCGTGTTTCGAGAGAAATTCGTCCTCGCTCATCAGGTAGCCCAGGGTGCGTTCCAAGCGTTCGGGGGTACTGAGCATGAGAAGCAATTGCTCGTTCGCGCCGCGGGTTCGATGATGGAGATGGGATGCGAGTTGGGGTTGATGCTTGGTGAACCAGCGAAACCGTTTGGAGAAGCCCGGAAGGCCCTGGATTTTTTTGACCGGAATCACCTCGGCGGCGATGAGGGGCAGCAGACCGACCAGCGACCGGGTTCTCACCGTGATCGTTTGGTCGTCTTGGTTGATCCGATCGTAGTAGAATCCATCGCGCTCGTCCCACAATCCCGTTCCGTCAAGGTGGTTAAAGGCCTGTGAGATCTGGACGAAATGCTCGAAGAACTTTGACGCCATGTCCTCGTAAGCGGTGTTGACCTCCCCCTCCTCCTCCGCAAGCTCCAGGGCGATGCTCAGCATGGTGAGACAATAGAACGCCATCCAAGCCGTTCCGTCCGCCTGGGTGAGCGTGCCCCCGCCGGGGAAGGGTTTGGATCGATCGAAGGGTCCGATATTATCAAGCCCCAGGAATCCACCTCCAAAGAGATTGTTCCCGTTCTTGTCTTTTCGATTGACCCACCAAGTGAAATTGAGGAGCAGTTTTTGAAAGGCGCTCTCCAGAAATAATCGGTCCCGATGCCCCTGCGCGCCGGTGATCTTGTAAATGCGCCACACCGCCCAGGCGTGTACCGGGGGGTTGACATCCCCGAAGGCGAATTCGTAGGCCGGGAGTTGGCCGTTGGGGTGGAGATACCACTCTCGCAGAAAGAGGATCATCTGGGCCTTGGCGAATTCGGGGTCAAGGCGGGCGAAGGGGATCATGTGAAACGCCAGGTCCCAGGCCGCAAACCAGGGATACTCCCACTTGTCGGGCATGGAAATGATGTCCCGCGCGTGAAGGTGTTTCCACTGTCGGTTGCGCCCCTGGAGGCGGCTTGAAGGAGGAGTCGGTCCCGAGGGGTCGCCGGTGAGCCAGCGCTCGACCACGTAATGATAAAACTGCTTGGTCCAGAGAAGGCCGGCGTAGGCCTGCCGGGCGATGAGTTGATTCTCCGGATCCAGACGGTCAAGGCCCAGGCCTTGATAGTAGGCCGTGGTCTCCTCCTGGCGTTGGCGGAATGTCGAGGCGAAGGATTCGCCAAAGGATTCGGATGGCGGGGCCTCCTCAGGGAAGAGGCGAAGGGCAATCTCCTCCGTGGTTCCCGGAGCCAGGGTCAGGCAATAATGGGGCGCTGCCTTGGTTCCCGTATCGAGCGTGCGGAGTTCGGGAATCGGCTTGGAAATGATATGATCGTGGAAGGCGTCTTTGACGTGGGGCGTCCGTTTGGATTGGTAGAGGCGGTGTCGATTGGTTTCGTTATGGGTGAGGAGGAGTTCCGTGGGCGCCCGTTCAAACTCGAGGACAAAATTCCCGAGCGTCTCGTGGTTCGCCCGGAGCCGTCGATCGCCGTCCCGATGAATGGAAGGGCGGCGTAAGCCTCCCTCATTCGGAGGGTTCCAACTCCAGGTGTTGCGGAACCAGAGGGTGGGAAGCAAGTGCAGGGGAGCCGTCCGGTCGCCGTGATTGGTCACCCGAATTCGAATGAGGATATCGTTGGGAGTTCTCTTTGCATACTCGCATTGAACGTCGAAGTAGCGGGCGTGATCAAAAACACCGGTGTCCAGGAGTTCGAATTCGGGTTCATGGCGTCCCCGCCGCCGGTTTTCTTCGAGGAGCCGTTGATAGGGAAACGCGGCCTGGGGGTACTTGTAGAGGGCCTTGAGGTAAGCGTGGGTGGGAGATGAATCCAGGTAGTAGTAGAGTTCCTTGACGTCCTCTCCGTGATTGCCTTCGTGACCGTTGAGTCCGAAAAGCCGCTCCTTCAGGATCGCATCCTTCCCGTTCCACAAGGCGAGTGCAAAGCAAAGTCTGGCCTGGCGATCGGTCATGCCAAGCAATCCGTCTTCACCCCATCGGTAGGCCCGAGAGCGGGCGTGATCGTGAGGCAGGTGGTTCCAGCAGGTGCCGGCGGCCGAATAGTCCTCACGAACCGTTCCCCACTGTCGTTCGGAAAGGTAGGGGCCCCATCGTTTCCAGTGCTGAAGGCGTTGAGCGTCTTCCTCCAGGCGCTTCTGTTCGGCCATGGCCATCGGCTTGATCTTGAGTGGGGAAATGGATTGCGAGGTCCCGGAGCGATCCTAGTCCTGCTTACTCCGCTGGGGCAGGGCGGTTCCTCCGGTCGGGAAATTGAAGAAGGTCTCGGGATACCGCTCGTTTTCGAGCCGGAAATGCCACCACTCCTTGGAGTAGCCCTTAAAGCCGTGGCGTTCCATGATGGTTTTGAGAAGCAAGCGGTTGCTTCGTTGTTGGACGCTGAGCCCAGGATAGGCTCCGGCTGATTGGGGGCCGAAGAAATCGAAGGGGGTGCCCATGTCCAGTTCCCTGGGGGCACCCTGATGCAGATCGGCATGATCCACGATCGTGAGATCGACGGTGCTGCCTCGGGAATGTCCGGATCGATCGGAGATGTAGCCTTTTTCAATCAATTCGGTTTTTAAAAGACCGGGATGGTAGGTCTGCTGTTGGGCGACCTGATTGGGTTCCATCGTCCAGCGGACGAAATGGTCGACCGCCGATTGAGGCCGGTAAGCGTCAAAGACCTTGAGTCCCAGGGAATAGGGTCGAAGCTCCGCCTGGACGAGGGCCAACTTCAATGCCGCTTGCCGAGTGATCCAGCATCGATTCGCCGTGTAGCCATCGACGGGTTCACCGGTGAAATTTTCCGCGGTTACGTACTTCAGGTCGATTTGGATCTCAGGAACCACCTTCTTCAAATCAACGAAGCCATCGGGGATCCCAGCGGGACGTGTTGATTCTCCGAAGAGACCACCGGTGTTCCAAAGCGGCAGGAACAGGAGTAGCGTGGCAACCCCCAGCCGGAGCCAGGAGGGAAGCTCGAGGGCGGCACGGAAGCAAAACCAGCGGCTCGGAGGGGATGGGAGATTCATCGGCGATTCAGGTGTTGGGTTGAGGGGGGCTCGGGGATCAGACGAGGATCGGGGTGAGGACCTTCCCGGAAACATCGGTCAATCGAAAATCGCGCCCCGCATGTCGGTAGGTAAGCGTTTCATGATCCAGTCCCAGGAGATGGAGGATGGTCGCATGGACGTCATGGATGTGGGCCTTGTCATGGGCGGCATAGTAGCCGTAGTCGTCGGTTTGGCCATAGCTGAGGCCCGCCTTGATTCCTCCTCCGGCAAACCACCAGGTGAAGGCGTGGGGATTGTGGTCCCGACCGTCCTTTCCCTGGGCGGTCGGGGTTCTTCCAAACTCCCCGCCCCAAATGACCAGGGTTTCATCGAGAAGCCCGCGGGCATGGAGGTCGGTGAGGAGGCCGCAGATCGGTTGATCGACTTGGCTTGCCAGCTCGGCGTGTTGCTTCTTGAGATTGGAATGTTGGTCCCAATAGCCATGGCTGCATTGGATGAAGCGCACACCCGACTCGGCGAGCCGGCGGGCCAATAAACATTGTCGGCCGAAATTCTCCGTCGTTTCGTTACCGAGCCCGTATCGTTCCCGGGTGGCCTTGGGCTCGGATTCCAGGTCCATCAGCCCGGGAATGATGGATTGCATCCGGTAGGCCAACTCAAAGGAATCGGATCGGGCGGACCACTCCGGGGAATCACCGGAGCGCCGGAGTGGGCGGGCGTTCTGTTGTCTGAGGAAATCGAGTTGAGCCCGCTGGATGGCGTCGGAGGTTTCCGGATGGGCGATGTGGGTGAATTGGAGATCGCGGAGGGATTGGCCGCGTTTTCCGATTCGGGTGGCTTGATGAATCGGGGGAAGGAAGGCGGCTCCGAAGTTCTGGACGCCTCCGTGACCGAGGGAGGGGTTGATCGTGATAAAGCTTGGGAGATCCGGGTTCTCGGTGCCCAGTCCGTAGCTCACCCAGGCTCCAAGACTGGGTCTGACGAAGGTGTCGGAACCGGTATGAATCTTCAAAAGGGCGCCCCCGTGCGCTTCGTTGGACCCGTGAATCGATTTCACGAAGGCCAGTCGATCCACCTGGGTGGCGAGGCGCGGAAAGAGCTCGCTGACCCAGGCGCCGCTGTCACCGTATTGCCGAAAAGACCAGGGACTTCTCAACAGGTTTCCGGTTTTGGCGAACTGGACTCGAGGTTTGGCGAAGGGAAGAGGCTGTCCGGTCTCCCGCTCGAGCCGTGGCTTGTAGTCGAAGGTGTCGAGATGGGAGGGGCCCCCGTGCATGAAGAGAAAAATGACCCGTTTGGCGCGGGCCTTCATCGGAGCCGGCCGGGGCGCGAGGGGGGAGGCATTCGAGGCGAGCAGCGTCTCGCGTCCCCCATGGCACAAGACAGACCCCAATCCAAGGGCGGTCAGTTTGAGCGCTTGCCGTCGCGAGTGGCTAGTCAACATAGACGAATTCATTGGAGGCGATCAGGCTTTGGATGAGCACCCCGACCGGGCTTCGCTTGGAATCGGGTTCGGTGAACGACTTCACCTGCTGCTGAAGGGCCGCCGCCAGGCGCCGCTCGTCAGGCGAAGGGTTTCGGAACAGGATGCCACGGTAGAGCGGGGTGAGGTCTCCCGAACCCGGATCCAGTTGAGCGGCCATGGCCTCGGCAGCGTCGATGACCAAGGGTGCGTTGAGCATGAACAAGGCCTGATGGGGAACCGTCGTGACCGTGCGCTGGGCGAGATGCGCTCCGGATTCCGAGTAATCAAACGTGTTGAACAGATCGTAGCCCCGGCCGCGGATCACCGGGAGGTAGATGGATCGGCGAGGGGACTGGAATTCCTCCCCATTGCCTCGATAATAGGTTTCGTTCCGATTGGCGTGGTCGACCCTGCCTTCCATCCGAAGGTCGAGTTGCCGGCACACTTGAAGGATGGAATCCCGAATGCCTTCGGCGGAGAGACGTCGCCGGTTTTGTTTCCAGTAGTAGCGATTGTCCGGATCGATCCTGGCCATTTCAGGACGCGGTTGACTCGCTTGACGGTAGGTGGAGGAGGAGAGAATCAGACGGTGGATGTGTTTGAGAGACCAGTCGGAGTCGACCAGTTCCATCGCGAGCCAATCCAGCAAGCCGGGATGGGAGGGCTCGCCGCCTCGAGTTCCGAAATTGGAAGGGGTCGACACCAGTCCTTTCCCGAAATAACCCTGCCAGATTCGGTTGACCATCACACGGGCTGTCAGTGGGTTGTCATCGTCGGTAAACCATCGAGCCAGCTCAAGTCGACCGCTGGACCGCGCGGGGAGGGCTCCGGGAAGCGGGGGGGAGATCTGTGAAGGGACGCCACGCGGGATCGGTGTGGCGCCTTGATTGAGGTGGTTGCCCCGGATATGGATGGCCAGATCCCTGGGAATTCCGTCGATAACGGCCATGGCTTTGGGGAGGTCGGGGCCCCGGTCCCTCAAGGCCTTGAGTTCCTTCTCTTGGGATCGAATCTTCTCCTTGTTCTCCTCGGATGAGGGCTCCCGTTTGAGCTGGTCAATGGCGGTTTCCCGTTCGCTGAGGCTGGCCTCGTGTAGCTTGATTAAGGTCAGGTTCCGTGGGTTGGGTAGAACGGTTTCCGTCCAGAAGGAAACGTGATTGGTGTTCGCCATGGTCCGGGTGGAGGCGAAGATGCCTGCCATGGCGTAGTAATCTTCGCTGCTGATCGGGTCGAACTTGTGGTCATGGCAACGGGCGCATCCGATGGTCATCCCGATGGCGGTTTTGCAAAGGACATCGATCTGTTCATCCACGATGTCCATGAGCAGTTTGTCCTTATCCTGTTCGGCCAACATTTTCGGGCCCAAGGTGAGGAATCCGGTGGCAATGATTTGATCGGCCTGCCGGTGAGAGTCCTCGATTTTCGGGAGCAGGTCGCCGGCGATTTGTTCGATCAGGAACTGATCGAAGGGCTTGTCCCGGTTGAAGGCCCGGACGACGTAGTCCCGGTATCTCCAGGCGTTGAGGAAATTATAGTTCTCATCAACGCCGTTGGTGTCGGCGTAGCGGGCCAGATCAAGCCATTTCCTCCCCCAATGTTCACCGAATTGAGGGGCTGCGAGAAACCCTTCGATCTGCCCCTCATACCAGGCCGGGTGCGGGGCAATCCGGGTGGCTTCAAACTGGGGCTCCGAGGGCGGAAGACCGATGGTGTCGAAGCTCAGACGGCGGATCAGGGTGGCCGGTTTGGCGGGAGCGCTGGGGGAGAGCCCCTTTCCTTTCATGGCGTGAAGGATGAAGAGGTCGATGGGATTGCGAGCCCAATGCCCCGATTCAGCGCGGGGCGGATTCACCCGGAGGATGGGGCGAAAGGCCCAGTGCCGTTCCGCTGAGCTTGGCATCGAAACGCTTGCTTCCGAGGCTTGAAATGAAGCGGGGGTTGGCGCGCCAAGTTCGATCCATTCTTGGAACGCGTCGATGGTGGCATCGGGCAGTTTTCCGCGGGGAGGCATTTCTAGGGTTTCCTGCCTCAACGCGGAAAGAAGGAGGCTGGAATCAGGGTCGCCGGCATCGAAAAGCGGCCCCGAATCGCCTCCGGCGAGGAGAAGGTCGCGAGCGTCGAGGCGGAGGCCTCCCTTGAGGGATTTTGCCTGGGCGCTATGGCATTCGAAACAGTGCTCGATCAGTGCGGGCCGAATCGATTTCTCGAAGATCTCAAGCCCGGCAGAAGATTCCCGAGTCTCGAATTCCGCCGCGGAAACGGCAACGAGCCAATGAACGAGGCAGGTGATGAGACCCAGAGGGTTTCGGAGCGGTCGTTTCAATGGGAGACGTCGTTTCAACTCGATTGGATTCTCGGGAACTGATCGGGAAGAAAATGGGGGGCAACGCCATGACCCCTCTCGGTCAGGGCTTGAATGGAGGGATTGGTTTCAGGCTGACTTGGTTCGACCACAATCGAATGTCGTCAACCATTCCGGTGTCGTCAAATGACCCGAATCCGATGTGTCCAGTCCCGAAATGGGTATCGGTTGCCTGCATGATGGGGGTCTCCATGTCATCGAAAAAGACCTGGATCAATCCCGAGCCCGTCCGACGGATCAGGCGGACGTGATGCCAGACCTGGGTGCCCCATTGCACGCCCTTGGAGGTCTTCTCCGAAATCTTGATTCGAGGAGCCTCGTTGACGATGAAGAGATTGTGGGCGTGGTCGTCCGTTGCCGTTGCCATGTGGACGTAGTAAAAATGGGCGGGATCCTGAAAGCCAAAAAAGAGGCACATGTCCCGGTGTCCGTATTCCTTGCCCGTCTGCAGAAGTTTCACATCCAGGATGAAATCGCCGACCACCGTTTCCTTGATGAACGCGATATTGAAGGGGGAACGATGGGGGGGCTGGTAATCGCTTTTTCCGAAGAGTTCCAGGGTCTTGTTGGCGGCGTCTCCGCCGCCGGCCGTGCCGGAACGCCATGCCAGCGGATCGGTCATGACAAATTGGTCCCGCCATGAAGGCCCTTCGAAATTCTGTGAATAGACCAACCGGAAATCATTCGGGAGGGGAGGCGTTTCCTGGGCGTTTGCTTGATGGGCAAGTCCAGAAAACAGGGCGACCGCAAAGGTCGGGATTCCAAGGCTCTTTCGGAGGCGGCTCATGTCTTTTTTGAATCTACCGATTGTTTTCGTAGTCAGAGTAGCGGCGGGCGACGCCGGCGGATCCGG
>DEAY01000480.1:0-1042 GCA_002348345.1 Verrucomicrobia bacterium UBA2970 | reverse complement strand
GGGCGACGCCGGCGGATCCGGTGTCCCCCTGATGGATCAGGAAGCGGTATCTCCAGGTCACGGTGGAGTTGGCCGTGACGTGAAAGTCGCCCTCGCCTTTTTGGCGTCGTTCGAAATGGTGGATCCCGAACGGGTTCGCCGCGAACAGGCCGTAGTTTCTTACGTGCCACCAGGTCGGGTGCCGGGGGTTCGTCGGATGATCAAAGATGGCGACCCCGACCGTTTCTCCTCCGACGGGACCGTAGTAGTCGACCCAATCCGCTCGCTGCCCCCAGGTTTGATCTCCGGTGAGCCCGTTGCTGTTGATGATTTGCCCCTTTGCCACTTCTCCCTTGAGTCGCATCGTTGGCGCCAGACGGATGGCCATCGATCCTTCTTTGGTGTCCCCCAAGGTGAGATCGCCGTGCGAGGCATGCATGGCGATTTCAAAATCGAACACCCGTTCGGTGCCGGGGCGATTGTAGATGGTGACGGTTCTTGTATCCGTCCCGACAACGGTCCCGTCCTTGGCCACCAGTTCATTGAATGAAACGATTCGCCCCCATGCCTCGCCGGAGCGGATTTCCTTGAAATAGACGTGTCGTGTCTGGCCGGCCTGTTGAGATTCGGACCAGAAGTCATGGCCGTTGATCTCTCCATGGGCGTACCAGAGGGAGCGGTGATGGGGATGATCCTTGGCCTCTCCCCGCTCGTATCCCATCGGCCAGTGACGGGTGACCGCGCGGTTGCCGGGGCCGATGACCGGGTAGAAGAAGGGGCGGGTGACTCCGTCGTAGAGATAGTTGCTGAAAAACCCGCCGTTGATCTCGATTCGAAGTTTTCCCTTGTCCGGAATGATCCGGACTCCCGTCCCGTCGTCCGCTCCCAGGGGAACCGACATGGCCAGGAAGAAGAGAGGAATCAAGAGAGAGGCGAACCGCCGTTTAGGAGGGCAAGGCATACCTGCGACTCTAGGAATCCGGGGCGTGAATATCAATGAAAAAGCCCGGAAAGCAGGGCTTTCCGGGCCATCAAGGGACTGAAGTCTAATGGGCGATCAGCG
>DEAY01000315.1:6043-6969 GCA_002348345.1 Verrucomicrobia bacterium UBA2970 | reverse complement strand
AACGCTTGCTCAGGTTATTCTTTGACATAGTTCAGATACCACGTTTCAACGCGTTCCTGGTCCGGCTCTCCGTCGAAGGTGACGATTCGATAACGAGATTTGTAGGTGAAGCCCGGTCTGATGATGAACGAACCCTGGACGACCGGTGAAAAGACGAAGTAGGGCATCCTGGGATGGACACGAACCGGTTGGGGATGGCGGAAATTCGTCGGATGATCCATCACCACAAAGCCGGCGGTCTCACCGTTGATGGTGCCATACACCGCCACCCATCGCGGAGTGGTGTGGTTGCTGGTCTCGATATCCCGAAGGCCGTCCCCGGTTAGCACCTTCATCGATCCCTCGTAATGCGCCTTGTCCTCGGGACTCCAGTGAGCGCTTCCTCTCAGTCCGAAACCCCCGTAGTGGTAGGGATGGAGGTAGACCTCATCCCGGGTGGCGCATTCTTGTTCGATTTGAAGATCAATGATAAACGGGGGATGGCTGTTTTCGATGGAGACTTTCCATTGCTCGTTGATGGCCGGACCGTGTTTGAGGCTGACCTGCTGAAGGGTCACCTCAAAGGCATCCTCGGTGATTGATCCGGTTGCCTGGTGCACGACGGTTCCCAGTTTCTTGTGCTGATTCCAGAAGTCCACGACTTGGTGGTTGAACGTGGCGCGAGTCCAGGCGTTGAACACCGCATGTTGGTGAACGTGTCCAAGGGGAAAGGCATCGGTGAGAATCCTTCCCGACGGGGAATACAGCGGATGGATAAAGCCGCTCCTGGCGTAGATGGGATCCACCCCGGTCGGGGGATTGATGGTTTGGGCCTGGTAATGGAGCACCGGTTTGTTGGAAATCGTTGCAAGAATCTGACCGTTATTCTCTTCCACAGCGACTTGGGCGAGAGGTTTCGGGCCAACGAAGAGGGCAAGGAAAAGAAT
>DEAY01000315.1:4247-5642 GCA_002348345.1 Verrucomicrobia bacterium UBA2970 | reverse complement strand
TCCCTCGGGTAGGAAGCCCAGTGAGGTCGAGCTTACCCAATCCTCTCAAGCAAGCGAGTCCTTTGAGCGTTCGACGGTTCTCCACCGAATCTTGTTTCAGTGCGAATGGTTGCGAACAAGGTGGGTCGGGCCAGTGCGTTGAATGGTGATCGGTGTTGGTGATCGACGCTGGTTGGAAGGGGGGGCGGTCCCTGGTTGAGGGTGCTTGCCGCAGGGATAGGGGGGGTGAGTGCCCGGGAGGAGGGGAAGCATTTTCACCTGCCCCACCCCTAATTCGGGCGTGACTCAATCGCCGCTTCCAATGGAAGGGGCCGGGTTTGCTGATGCCTTCGATCCGGTCTTGGATAGGTCCCTTCAAAGACGCCACGAAGCGATTGAACTCGGGGGGCAGATGGTTCGTAAGTAAGGACGATTTCCAGTTTTCCACGGTAGCTGAAGGCGTCCGGTCCTTCGTCGGTCAGCACGACTTCCCCCTTGAGGATGGCATAGCGATGGCGGGCGTCAGTGCCCGCCGGCTTTAAGGAGAGTTTGCCCTCGGTCGACTGGATTCGGTAGACTTTTTTGGTTCGCGGATCCGTCCTTTCCATCACTCCGGAGGGGTAGATCTGAGACAACCAATCTTTCAGGGACTTCGCTTCCACCGATCGTTCCTGATCGGGGTAATGCAGAGGAAGCCAGTCTTCATCGGTCAGGGAGACGACTTCGACGACGGGGGCCTGATAGGCTCTCATTCGAGGGTCTCTGAGGCGCACCAAGATCCGGACTCCCGTGCCGCTTTCCAGATCCGGCAAACTCAAGGAGCGTTCGCCAAAGGCGCTCTCGTCCAAATCCAGTTGAGCGGTCGCTTGGCTCAATTCGCGGGCGGTATACTCGCCGAGTGTTTCGCGTCTGCCGAACCCTGAACGTCGAAACCCGTCAAAGGAATGGATGAGGCGTCCCTCCGGATCGAGAACCGCCAGGTCGACATTACTCGTTTGGGTTTGAAGGTTTCTTCGTTGGGGTCGGAATTTGTTTCGCCAGATCTCCCTGATTGGTTGCGGTCGGTTTTCGTCGTCCCGATGGCCGTGCCAAGAGGCGACGATAAAGGGTCGTAGTTTCTGGACGACAAGTGGATCAATGAGCGAGGTCCCACGGACCTGCGTGGCTGTTGCTCAACAGTGCCCGGAATGGATGTCCCCGTACTTGGCGTGAATGACAATGAGGAAAACCGGCCGTTTCTCCTGTTTGGCGCGAACCAGGGCCTGGGGGAGTGACGGAGCCCAATCGAGTTGATACATGGCCAGGTCTTCCTTCCCGGGGCGAAGCTCTTGGTATCGCTCCAGAATGCTTGTTGCCGCCGGAGTCTGCGCCAAGACCGTGCCGGTCGTCATCCCCAGCAGGGTCAGTCCCAGCAGG
>DEAY01000315.1:0-3918 GCA_002348345.1 Verrucomicrobia bacterium UBA2970 | reverse complement strand
CAGCAGGGTCAGTCCCAGCAGGGTGCGTCTTAAGCCCGTCGTCTTCGGGCTGAGACGGATGAGCGTTTCTCGCATTGAAACACGGGGCATAGGATGAGCGTTAAACGAACCAGACGCCGTTTTGTCAACCTCAATCGATTTGGCCCATGGACGGTCATGGGCGGTGGATGGGTCGTCCGGATGGAGTTGGACCCACAATCCAGGGGACCGCATCGATGGCCCTCACCGGAAGGGGGAAGCGGGTAACCGGTCGTCGGCCGTGAGGCTTCCCGTGACGTGGGCCCGTCTGCCGTGGCATCGATCCTCGTTTGAACCGCCGTGGTCTGTGATCAGTAAGTGCCATAAACCTTGAACAAACCGGCGAATATGGTAGGAAAGACCATCTCCAGTCGGGGGTGGTTTTCACCTTTAAAATGACACTCGAGAAGAATCTCAGTGTCTGGCGCAGAGGCGCCGGATGAAGATCGAGAGACCCCGGCCGAGAACACCGGATGACTCCGACCGATGACTCCGACCGATGTCTCGGATTCGCTGACGACCATGAAAAAAACAGTGACAGGTTCGACCCAGAATGGATTTCTTGGATTTGTGGAACGGAGCGGAAACCGGCTTCCGGATCCGGTGTTCATCTTCGTCTTTCTGATCGGGATTCTGGTGCTGATCTCCCAGCTCTGTGCCTGGGCGGGGGTCTCCGCGGCGCACCCGACCAACCTGGCGGAGGATGGTTCCGGGCCGCTGATTCTGACCGCCAAGAGCCTGTTTTCGGCGGAGAACATCCAAAAGGTCTGGGTGGAGATGCCGAAGACATTCACGCACTTCCATCCGCTTGGTTATGTGTTGGTGGTGATGTTGGGGGCCGGGGTCGCGGAACGCTCCGGGCTGTTTTCCAGCGGGATCAAGTCCGCGATGCGCCATGCGCCCAAAGGGTTGTTGACGCCGACCGTCGCCCTCGTCGCCATGCTCTCGAACCACGCCGCCGATGCCGGCTATGTCGTGGTGATTCCACTGGCTGCCATCATCTTTGCCGCCGCGGGGCGCCACCCGCTGGCCGGAATTGCCGCGGGCTTTGCCGGGGTTTCCGGCGGATTTTCTGCCAACTTCACCCCCGGACAGCTTGATGCTCTGTTGTTCGGCATCACCGAGGCGGCGGTCGAGGGCGCGGAGCTGGGAACAGGCTGGACGATGAACATCGCGGGAAACTGGTACTTCATCGCGGTGCTGCTCTTGGTCTATTTGCCGGTGATCTGGTATGTCACAGACAAAGTCATTGAACCGCCGCTTGGTAAGTGGATTCCGGGGGAGATGCACAAGGAGGCCTTCGGACAGGAAGACAAGCCCCTGGCCGAGGGCGAGAAGCGGGGACTGCGCCGCGCGGGGGGGGCCGTTCTGGGGGTCTGCTGCCTCTGGCTGGTGATGGCCTTTGGACCCGGGACGCCGTTGTTGAATGATGGTCCCGGCACCGAAGGCCAGGCCTGGTATGTCACGGCGACCCCGTTTTTCAAATCCCTTGTCGGCGGTTTCATGATTCTCTTCCTCGCGGCGGGTTGGGCCTACGGCTCGGCGGCAGGAACGATCAAGTCGAGCGACGATCTGGTTGCCATGATGTCGGAATCAATGAAGGACATGGGTTACTATCTGGTTCTCTCGTTTGCGGCGGCTCATTTCGTGGTGATGTTCAATTGGTCGAATCTCGGTCTGATTTCCGCGGTTCATGGGGCTGGCGCGATCAAATCCAGCGGCCTTCCGTTGCCGATCGTGCTGGGGTTGATTGTGTTGTTTGCGTCGGTGCTGAATCTGTTCGTCGGTTCTGCGAGTGCCAAGTGGGCCTTGCTCGCGCCGGTCCTGGTCCCCATGCTGATATTGCTGGGCGTCAGCCCGGAAGGGGCGACCGCTGCTTACCGGGTGGGTGACAGCGCCACCAACATCATTTCGCCGCTGATGGTCTACTTTCCCCTGGTCCTGATCTTTGCGCGGCGTTGGCAGGCGGATTTCGGCATTGGATCGCTGACCGCGATGATGATTCCCTATTCGGTCTGGATGTTGGGGACGGGCGTGGCGTTGATGATTCTCTGGATCGTGCTGGGCATCAATCTGGGCCCCGGGGCACCGATCGGGATCGAGCTGCCGTGATTCCATGCGGCCACGCTGGTGGGTGGCGAGATCCGTGGTTAAGGGCCCAGAAAACGAGTTGACGAACCAAGTCATCGTTGGAATCGCTCACTGGTACACAAAAGGCACCGGTGGGTCGTTAGATCTCCTTGTGGAGTGAGTTGAGACCGCCGAGAATCGGGCCGTTTAGAATGTTAGGTTTTGGGGCTAGCCCCAGAACCTAAACATGAAGAAAAAACGACATACGACTGAAGAAATCATCCATATTCTCCGCAAGGCGGATGGGCAGTAAACCGTTGAGGAGGGCTTTGCTTGTTCTGTTTGCTTCGGTTGTAAATTGAATGGGGGACCGAGTGAGACTCAACGATTCTCCAATTTCGCTGGTCCCGTAGTTGATTTTGGCCCCTTTGAGTTGATGGTGGAATTCATCGCCCAGGTTGTTTTCGAGCCACGAGGTTAGAATTGCCAGTCGCTTAGGTGTCCCTTTTACTCGAGGGAAACAACCGAAGCCTTTTGATGATTCGCCTGACATTTTTAATCGTTTGCCTCCTCGCATCGACATCCGCCTTTACCCAACCTTACTTTGGCAATGGTATCAAGATCGGTGAAACGACGAGCGACTCAACGATCGTTTGGTTGCGGTTGACGGAGCGAATCGTGCCGAATTGGAAGGGGCTGAAATGGCTGGGTGTGGAAGATCGCGATTTCGACGTTGGGGAGCTCGGGGAAAAGCAATTTCCGACCGGCGCAACAATTGCCGACATGGAGGGAAGCTTGTTGGGAATGGCGGGAAGTGTTCGACTCAGTTGGTGGCTTGGGGGCAAGCCGGAAGACAAGAGTCAGACTGGATGGCTCGATGTCGACCCCAAGCGAGATTTTACAAAGCAGGTCGTCCTTAAGGATCTGAAACCGAGGCAAGCTTATGTTCTGAAAGTCGAAAGCCAATCGCTTCGTGGTGAGGCAGGTCAAACGCTTACCGGATCTTTTCGAACCGCCACGGGTGGCACTGATAGCGAGCCCTTTCGTTTTGTCGTTTCGACCTGTCAAAGTTGGAAGACCCGAGACAAGGGGACGGCAGGTTTACAGATTTACGATCATATGCGGATCCTTGATCCGGCATTTTTTGTCCATCTTGGCGATATCGTTTATTATGATAAGCGAAGCGCGGGAGGAGACGTCGATGCTCGTACTCCGGAATTGGCTCGTTTCCACTGGAACCGATGGTATGGGTGCTCGGATGTCGTGAAGTTTCACCAGCAGGTGCCGAGTTTCTTCATCAAAGACGACCACGACACGGTGACCAACGACAGCGCACCCGGTATGCGGGTGGGTGATCTCACCTGGGACAAAGGGCTCTCGATTTTCCGTGAGCAAGCTCCGATGGGGGCGTTGACCTATCGCAGTCGTCGATGGAGTAAGGACCTGCACTTTTGGATCGTCGAAGGTCGTGACTACCGCAGTCCCAACGAGATGCCTGACAGCGACAGGAAGAGCATTTGGGGAGTTGAGCAAAAGGCTTGGTTCAAGAACGAGGTTCTCGCCTCGGATGCGCCCTTTAAAATATTGTTTTCACCAACGCCGGTCGTGGGACCGGACAGGGCGAGCAAGCGCGATAATCATTCGAATCGCAATTGGACCTATGAAGGGGATGAGATTCGAACGTTCTGCTCAGCAAACAACGTCATCGTCATTAGCGGAGACCGGCACTGGCAGTATCATAGTATCGACGACCAAACGGGCCTACATGAATTCTCATCGGGGGCCACTTCTGAAGCTCACGCGGGAGGATTCAAGATGGAATTGAGAACT
>DEAY01000049.1:736-9407 GCA_002348345.1 Verrucomicrobia bacterium UBA2970 | reverse complement strand
GTTCTTCGGCCTCGTTCAGGACTCTCAGAATCTGTTCCCGACCGAATCGACTGCGTTGCGTGTTCTGCGTTCATTCTTGGGCAGAACATCATCCTTAGGATGTCTGCTGTTTTTTGGCTCAGGCCAGGTTGATGGATCATTGCTGCAAATTGAATTTACCCTTGCATATATCGTTTGTGGAGACAGATCACCATTGTGAATCTTCGTGCCACGGCCGTGCAGACGGTTCGGTTGGTTGTAGTCATTGGCTGCCAACCATCTCCAGAGCCCGAAGGCGAAATGGCGATCACCAAGCCCGAAACGACCAGCAACCCAGGTTCCGATGGGGTCGCCAAGCCTGACTCGCTGAACCACGTGCACGACGCAGCGACTCGTGGAGATCCGGTGGCTCAGAGGAAACTGGGGATCGTCTATTTGGAAGGGGACCTTGGGGCAGCGAGAAGCGTCAAGGAGGCGGTCAGTTGGTTTCGATGGGCAGCGGTTCAGGGAGATGCCGGGGCGCAGTTCATGCTCGGTATCTTGTATGACAACGGGTTGGGGGTCACGGGGAGTGAAACAGAGGCTGTGAAGTATTATCGAAAGGCGTCCGATCAAGGACTTGCCTGTGCTCAGGTCAACCTTGGCGTGATGTATGATATGGGGCATGGCGTCACCCAGAACGAAACAGAGGCCGCGAGGTTGTATCGATTGGCAGCTGATCAGGGACTTGAGGGAGGACAGCTCAACCTCGGTGTGATGTACCAATATGGTCGAGGGCTCATCAAGAACGCAGCGGAAGCCGTGAGGTTGTATCAAATGGCAGCTGATCAAGAGGTTCCCAACGCCCAGTTCAATCTCGGAATAATGTATGCCATTGGGGAAGGGGTCGCCGAAAACCGAAGAGAAGCTGCGATGTATTACCGACGAGCAGCTGATCAAGGACATGCCCCTGCGCGACACAACCTCGAGAACCTGTATTCGTTCGGGCAGGCCACCGGAATAAACAAAACAGAGGCCGTCAAGTACGACCGGTTACCCGCAGATCGGGGAGTTGTAGCCGATCGCCTCAGCCTGGCTTATCGAGTCGAGCAAGGTGAGATCAAAAGCGAAAAAGAGTTGGTGGAATAACTCCAGATGGCAGTTGCTCGCCAAATTGAGGCGTGATGCTTTGGGGGTTGGGCTCCGGCAATCACACGAGCGGTTCTCATCATTCTGGTTTCGTATTCGTTAGGGCCTTGATGCTCTGCCCGATTGCATGGAACGCAGGAACGGGGTTCGCAAGTGAACGGCAGGGAGAGGGGTTGGCCGTTTGATGATTGGTGGTTGAACCCTTAGCCATGGGGCGGGAGACAATTCCGGCCCGTTCACACCAGTGGTGGTTGCCCCCTGAGTCAGAACGAATGTTAAGTCCTCACAAGTCTCAATCGAAGGGGGTGCCGATTTTGTTCGATCAGGAGAGAGGGACACTTGGCGCGGTTGATCATTTCGGTTGTTACCCCTCGATCCGCTGACCTTGGGGAGAGGTGTTTTTTTGGACCACGGTGTCCTGCCGGCCCCAAAGGGGATCGAGGTCCGGGTAGTCGGCGTTGTAGTGAAGGCCCCGGCTTTCGGTCCGGGTCATGGCCGATCGAATGATGAGATCGGCCACCGTTGCCAGGTTTCGAAGTTCGAGCAGATCCGGGGTCACCTGGAAGTTGAGATAATAATCCTGAATTTCAGACTGAAGGTTGACGATCCGCTTGTGAGCTCGCTCGAGTCTTTTTGTCGTCCGGACAATGCCAACGTAATCCCACATCAGCCGCCGGATTTCATCCCAATTATGGGAGACGACGACCAGTTCGTCGGGATCGCTCAGATCCCCGTCCTCCCAGGGCGGCAAGGGATGCCCGGTTCGCTGGATCGGGGTCCGATGAAGCTGTTCGGCGGCGCGGTAGGCCACCACCAGAGCTTCGAGAAGCGAGTTGCTCGCCAGGCGATTGGCGCCGTGCAGGCCGGTGCAGGTGACTTCGCCGATGGCGTAGAGGCCTTTGAGCGAGGTTTCCCCGGTGGTGTTGGTCTGGATGCCGCCGCATTGGTAGTGCGCGGCCGGAACGACCGGGATGGGTTCCTTGGTGATGTCGATTCCGTAACGCAGACAGGTCTGATAGATGTTGGGGAATCGATTCATGATGAACGGCGCGGGTTTGTGGGTGATGTCGAGGTGGACATAATCCCTGCCTTCCCGCTTCATTTCCTTGTCAATCGCCCTGGCGACGATGTCCCGCGGTGCCAGGGATTTGAGTTCGTGGTATTCGTTCATGAACTCGCGACCTGATTGACTCTTGATCACCCCCCCTTCGCCGCGCACGGCTTCGGAGATGAGAAACGTCTTTGCTTCGGGGTGGTAGAGGCAGGTGGGGTGGAATTGAACGAATTCCATATTCCGGATGGGGACGCCCGCCCGGTAAGCCATGGCCACGCCGTCGCCGGTGGCAATGTCTGGATTGGTGGTGTAGAGGTAGACTTTTCCGCATCCGCCGGTGCCGATCACGACCGATTGGGCGCGAAAGGTTTCAACCTTCCGATTGCCGGTGTCGAGGACGTAGACCCCGTAGCATTGCGGGGGTTCCTCCCGCTTGAGTCGCTCGGAGGTGATCAGGTCGATGGCAAAATGGTTTTCGAAGATGTCGATCCGGGAATGGCTGGCGATCGACGCCAGGAGGGCCCGTTCGATTTTACGGCCGGTGACGTCCTTGGCGTGGAGAATCCGGCGCTTGGAATGGCCCCCTTCCTTGCCGAGATCCCATTCTTTTTTCCCGGCTTGCAGCGGGTCGCGTTCGGAAAACTCCATGCCGAGGGAGACCAGGTCCTGGATGCGGGCCGGTCCCTCCGCCAGGATGGTCTTGACCACTTCCGGGTGGCAAAGCCCCGCCCCCGCGTTACAGGTATCGGCGACATGGTGTTCGATGGAATCCTCCTCGCTCGTGACGGCGGCGATGCCGCCTTGGGCGTAGTTGGTGTTCGATTCGGCGCGATGCTTCTTGGTGATGATGGCAACGCGTCCTCGCTCGGCTGCCTTGAGTGAGAAATAGAGTCCTGCAATGCCGCTGCCGAGGACGATGACGTCGTAGTCTCTGGTCGTTGAGGCCATAGGCGGAAACCAACCGGTTGCTAGAGGGCTCCGTTGTCGATCAAACGGGTGTGGCCGAAGCGTACCGCCAGGGCAATTCGGTGGTTTTTACGGAGTTGAGTCTGGGGGCGTAGGGTGTCGGGATCGAAGAACTGAATGTAGTCGAGTTCGGCTCCGGGTGCGTTGCGGATCTGTCGCGTCAGGGATTGGCGAAGGGGGGCTGCAGGCGTCGGATCAATCCGACCACGCACGCGGGCTCTGGCTCGTTCGATGCATTGCCAGAGGATGGAGGCATGGCGGCGTTCCTCCGGGACGAGGTAGGCGTTTCTCGAACTGATGGCGAGTCCATCCGGTTCCCGAACGGTGGGGCTCACGATGGTTTCAATCGGAAGCCAGAGATCTCGAACCATTCGTTTGATGACGGCGGCTTGCTGAAAATCTTTCTCTCCGAACACCGCGAGGCTGGGTTGAGTCACTTGGAAGAGAATCATCACAACGGTGGCAACGCCTTGAAAGTGAAGGGGGCGTGTGTCTCCCTCCATCCCTTGGCTGAGGGACGCCTCCTTGACAAACGTGCTGAAGGCGCGGCCCGCCTCCGAAGGATAGATCGATTCGATCTTGGGAGTGAAGGCGGCGTCGACCCCGAGGCTTCGGCATAACTTGAGATCAGCAGCCTCCGATCGAGGGTAGCGTTGGAAATCCTCCTGGGGACCGAACTGGGTCGGGTTCACAAAGAGGCTGACGATCACCCGGCCGGCCTCGCCGACACGGCGTCGGGCGTGTTTGATCAGCGAGGCGTGCCCGGCATGAAGGGCGCCCATGGTGGGGACGAGGGCGACGGGAAGCCCCTCCCTCTGCCAGGAGCGGGCGAGGCGCTGCATCGTTCTGGGATGGGTTAGTTTCTTCATAGAGCGAACGGGCATCGATACGAACAGGGCGACGTCGGTTCACCGGGTCGATCTGTAACACGGCGAGGCAGGCCGTGACAAGGACGGGTCGCGGCGGGCGAGAGGGTTCGGTCACTCCGGGACGGGCGAGAGCAAATCTATTGTCATTTCAATTTCGATCGAATTATGATGCGGCCACTTATGAAGCGTTTGCGTGTGCAAGGGGCGTTGGCAGCCCTCCTCGGATTGGTGCTGACGGGTGTCAGTGTGTCGGGTCAGACGGTCAGTGGCAAGGCGGCGCCTTTGGTTCCGGATGCCGAAGGCTGGTATGCTCTGTTCGATGGGAAGACCTTGAGTGGCTGGCTGACCTTTGACCCTCACGCCTGGAAGGTCACCCCCGAAGGCATGATCGAGGGAACGGGACCGCGGAGTCATTTGTTCAGTCCGGGGACTTACCGGAACATGGAGTTTCGGGCGGAGATCAAACTCAATCACAAGGGGAACAGCGGCATGTACTTTCGGACGGCATTGGGCGAGGGTTGGCCCAGTGGGTATGAGTCCCAGGTCGAAAACACAAGCCCTGACCCGCAGCGGACCGGGAGTCTCTACAATTTCGTCAAGATCGGTAAACAACTCGTTGATGATGACACCTGGTGGACCCAACACATCGTGGCGATCGGGAATCGGATCATCATCAAGGTGAATGACGAAATCGTAGTCGATTTTGTCGATGAGAAGAATACCTATACTCAGGGGCACCTGGCGCTTCAACAGCATGACCCGGGAAGCGTGGTGTTGTACAAGAATGTTGCGGTCAAGCCATTGCCTGATGATCCCAAGGCTGCCTTGGCCATCGTGCGAGGCGATCTGCCCGGGCTCAAGTAGATCGGGGCCGGGGTCGCGGGAAGCGTGGGCTCAGGAGGAGTCGAATCGATTTTGGGTTCTGGGTTGCGAGGTTGCAGGCGGATTCCGTAGGGTGGGTCGCTAGGAATGAAGATTTACATAGACGGCGAGTTTCTGGATCGCGAGAACGCCAAGGTGTCGGTGTTTGATCACGGTCTTCTGTATGGAGACGGGGTGTTCGAGGGAATTCGCGCCTACAATGGGCGAATCTTTAAGCTCCGTGAGCATGTCGAGCGGTTGTTCAAGTCGGCGAAAGCCATCCTGCTGAACCTCCCGATGTCGATCGATGAAATCTGTGAGGCGGTTCGGTCGACCTGTGAGATGAATCAGATTGAGGATGGCTACGTGCGGCTTCTGGTGACGCGGGGCGAGGGGAGCTTGGGCCTGGATCCCCACACCTGCAAGCGGCCCTCGGTGATCGTCATCGCCAGCGGGATTCAGTTGTATCCCAAGGAGTATTATGACCGGGGCTTGACAATTGTCACGGCGCCGACCATGCGGAATCTGCAGAATGCGATCAACCCGGCGATCAAATCGCTCAATTACCTGAACAACATCCTTGCCAAGATTGAAGCGAACAACGCAGGTTGCGAGGAAGCGATCATGTTGAATTCCGAAGGATTTGTCGCCGAATGTACCGGGGATAATCTCTTTATCATGAGTGAGGGGAAACTGTTGACGCCGCCGCTGGCCGCGGGGGCGTTGTATGGCATCACCCGGAATGTGGTCATGGACCTGGCTCGGGAAAGCGGCTTGGAGGTCATGGAGAAGAATCTTTCGCGGTATGATGTGTTTGTCGCTGACGAATGTTTTCTGACGGGAACGGGTGCCGAGGTGGTTCCGGTGGTGAAGGTGGATCAACGGGAGATTGGGAATGGGGAACCGGGAACGGTGACGCGGAAGTTGGTGGCCGCTTATCATGATTTGACACGCTCATCGGGAGAACCGATTGTGAAGAGCGGATAGGCGGTTTTCAGGCCACCTCAGAAACATCGTCTGAACCAGAATCCAGCGTCTTTGAGTGATGCTCTGCAATGTGTGTGAAAAAAACGAGGCCAAGGTCCATCTGACTCAGATGGTCGAAGGCAAGATCCGCAAGGTCGATTTGTGCGAGACTTGTGCCAAGGACAAGGGGATTGACGATCCGACGGGGTTTTCGCTGACCGATGTATTGACGGGCATGGAGTCGGTTCAGAAGGCGGAGGGGCCGGCGATCGAGACCGGTTCCCAAGTGGAGTGCACGTTTTGTGGCTACACTCAGTCCGAGTTCAAGAAGTCGGGGCGGCTGGGGTGTTCCCAATGCTACGATGTCTTTGAAGAGGGGCTGGAGCAGGTGTTCAAGACCATGCACCGGGGGGTTCGGCATACGGGGAAGGTTCCCGAGAAGCTGCGGAGCAGCAAGGCGCTCTACGACCGTTCAAGGGAGCTTCAGACTCGCTTGGATGTGGCCATTGGCGAAGAGAACTTTGAGGAGGCGGCTGTGTTGCGCGATGAGCTGAAGGAGGTGCGGGGAGAGATCGACCAGCTTGAAACCACCGAAAGGGGGGGTGATGAGACGACTTGACTTTCTAAAGTCCCCTGACGCCTACACCCGCCGGATCGGCCCGCTGGACAAGATTGTTCTCACCAGCCGAGTGCGCCTTGCCCGTAATCTTGAATCCTTTCCGTTCCCGGGTCACGCCAAGAAGGCGGAGCGGGCCAAGGCCCTGGAAATCCTTCTCCCCGCCGTTTCAGCCCTTGAATTGATGAAGGGCGGGGCGAACGAGGGAATGGGGAAGCTGACCGCGATGGAAAAGCAGATCCTGGTCGAGCGCCACCTGATTAGTCGCGAGCATGCGGCTCGCGGGGTCGGGAGTGCGGTGGTGCTGAGTGAGGATGAGGTGGTCAGCGTCATGATCAATGAAGAGGACCATCTTAGAATGCAAGTCATCCTGCCCGGGCTCCAGGTGAGAGAGGCGTGGGCAAGGATTGATGGGTTTGACTCGGAGTTGGAGCATGCGGTGCCCTATGCCTTCTCCTCCAAGTACGGGTTTTTGACCGCCTGCCCCACAAATCTCGGCACGGGTATTCGAGTCAGTGCCATGCTCCATCTGCCGGGGCTCGTCCTTGCCGAGCACATCAATCAGGTGATCACCTCGGTGAACAAGCTGGGATTGGCCGTTCGGGGTCTCTATGGGGAGGGGACCGAAGCCCTGGGGAATGTCTTTCAGGTGTCCAATCAAATGACTCTGGGTGAATCGGAAGAGGAGATTGTGGAGAAACTGAACAAGGTGGTCCTGCAGATCGTCGAGAATGAGGAGAATGCCCGACAGAAGGTGCTGGAAACCAATCCAAAGATCCTACTCAACCACATCGGCCGTGCCTACGGCATCCTTGCCCACGCCCATAGCATCTCCTCGAAGGAAACCAAGAATTTGCTGTCCTTACTTCGTCTCGGGGTCGATCTCGGCCTGCTTCCGGCGGATCACAGGGCTCTGGTGGACGAGCTCTTCATCGTGACGGAACCCGCCCATATCCAACGCCGATCCGAGGGAAAGAAATCGGCCGAGGAGCGGGATGTCCTGCGCGCTGATTTGTTGCGGGAGCGCCTGGCGGTGGTGGATCGGCCCGGTGAGAAATTCGCAGCCGATGAGGACGCGTCTCCTCCGGACCGGAGAGAGAACTAGAACTAAAAGCCGGCTGATTCGAAAAGGGCCTCGGTTCCGGTGGCTTTCTCCGTTTCCCGGCCCTTGACGGGAGCCAGAACCTGCCCCAGATAGGCGACCGCCCCCTCGAAGGTCGTGACGGATCGGGGGAGGGTCGTGCCCGCGGCGTTGGGGTGGCCTCCTCCCTGTAGCTTTTTTGCCAAGCCAAGGGCCTCCCCGTTTTGGCTCCGGATGCTGGCCGTGACCGGGCCGCTGGGTTTCTTGAAGAAGGTGATCAGGGCCTCGTATTTTTGCTCTGGGTCGTTGAGTAATTGGTGGACAATGTAATTCGTGTCCCCGATGCTGGTCGCCACGTAGCCTACCCGATCGGTAACCTCATGGATGTTTTGGCGGCTCCATTCGAGTCCAATCGGATCCTCCACCAGCCGTTTTTGCTTCATCAATGCCAGGAGGGGGTGATCGACAAGACGCTCGAGATCGGACCCGATAAGGCGATAGAGGGAGCGAAAATGATAGGTTTTGACCAGGCGAGCGTAGTCCGAGGCCACGTCGAATTCTGGGTGATCACTCAAGTAAAGATCGGCGATGTCGGTGAGCTCGACCAGGCGGTTGAGGCGATCGTTTCCTCCTCCCTCCTTGAGGAGCAATTGATAGCAAAGTTTTGACGCTGAATGGGAAACATTGTGAATAAGGTTGGCGGATCGGGGTGTCGATTCGGTCGTGTGATGATCCACGATCATCCAACCGCTCCGGTCGATCTTGGGGTCAAACGAGAGATCGGAAACCCAAGCCTGTTTGGGAAACCGTTTGAGGCCGGGCCAAGGGTTGGCCGACAGCGGTTCAACCTTGATGGATAGGCCGAATTTGAGCTCAGCGAGTCTCTGGAGGAGACAACCGGCCACAAAACCGTCCAAATCGCCCTCATGGGTGAAGATGATTTCGGGTTGCGGTAGTTCTGACATCGGGGTCGTTATAAGGGCGCCGGAGCGAGTGCGCTAGTGGGAATCTTGGAATTCTTTGGGTTTTAGGGTGAACAAGGGATGCGTGATTTCGTGCCGATTGCGGCTGGATTTTTCCTTATGGACGTAGTAGGAATTCTATAGGGTTAGGCGAGGGAAACGTCGCAAACCGTTCCTCAGGAAGAACTC
>DEAY01000049.1:0-388 GCA_002348345.1 Verrucomicrobia bacterium UBA2970 | reverse complement strand
GCAGGGCTGTCATGCGTTGGCGCAGAAGGGCCCTGTGCGGCAAGAGAGTAACCAGATCCTAAAGAACGGGTAAAAAAATCCGATAGAGAGGTCGAAGAGGAAGAGGCTCTATTGGTGGAGAGATTTGACTTATGAGCGAAGACGCTTTTAACAATTTTACTCCCCGCGCACAACAAGTGTTGGCGTTGGCGCGGAAGGAGGCGGATCGATTTAATCACACCTACGTCGGCACGGAACATCTGCTGTTGGGCTTGATCAAGCTAGGTCAGGGGGTGGCGGTCAACGTCCTGCAAAAGATGGGACTGGAACTGGATACCGTTCGGCTCGAAGTGGAGAAGCATGTGCCGAGCGGGCCGGATCAAAAGGTTGTTGGCACGATCCCCTACAC
>DEAY01000449.1:9848-10174 GCA_002348345.1 Verrucomicrobia bacterium UBA2970 | reverse complement strand
CCCTTGGTCTTCGTCTTGAGACTCAAGCGGAAAGGTTCGTCAACGAAGGCCCTGGAGTGGCTTAGCTTTACGGAGGCAACGGTTCCCAGAAGCCGGCCGGAATTGGGTTCCCCGGGGGTCGGCTGAATCAAAAAACCATGGTAGCCAACCGGAGACACCCCATCGCTCCAAGGTGCAGCGACCCCGAAAGAAACGTTGGTTTTCTGCTTGGGATACTCCTCCCCAAAGTCGTGGAGGACCGTTTCTCCATCGCGGTCCACAAGGGCAAGGTAGTCTCCCTTGACCTGAAGATTAAACGAAAGCCGACCCTCATCCTCCCCAACTCG
>DEAY01000449.1:0-9491 GCA_002348345.1 Verrucomicrobia bacterium UBA2970 | reverse complement strand
AGGTAATCGCCCGCATCGATTGAGCGCGCCGGCAAAGGAGACTTGCTCAGTTTTTTTCGTGAATCCGTCAGGAACAAGCCCTCCAGGCTAACCGATTCGGGGCCGTAATTGTGCAATTCCACCCAGTCGGAATAGTCGCCGTTGGCATCCCTCAAGACAGCGTCATTGGCGGCCATGAACTCACTGATGATCAGCGTGGGTTTTGCCGCCACGCCCCTCACCGCCCAGAGGAACAGAGCGATTGCTAAAAGTGTTTTCAGGTTTTCCTTCATGACAATCGCAATACCAAGTCGCAAGATCACGGTGTTCGAGCGCACGACCCGTTGCTCTGTTCTCTCCGAATGACCGACTTGGCACTGAAATGTTACAGATAAGTCACAATAAAAACCTCGGCACGTCAACGATTACGGAACGCATGCCCCCATCACCCATCCCAGAAACTACTGATCGCTGGATTGGATGGCGCGCGAGCTACGTGATCTTTTTATTGACCGCCACCCCATGTCTGACTGCCCCCCCCCTCTCGATCATCCCCGTGATTGAAGACGGAATGACGACGGAGGTCCCGGCACTCAAGGACCCGGATCTGTGGATCCGACACGATCTCTGGGTAGAAACTCAATTCGATTCCGATGGCGACGGCAAAAAGGATCGCATGCACGTCGGGGTCACTCGCCCTCGTCAGACGGAAACCCAGGGACTCAAACTTCCGGTGATTTACATTTCCAGCCCCTATTTTGGGAGAACCTCATCCAATGCGACGGATTATTTCTGGGACGTGCGTCAAGAGCTGGGAGGAGAAGTTCCGGCGCGGAAAATAGCGCCCCCGACCGGTTACAGGGGGGTGAGACCAATCCTCTCCAAGACGCATGTCAAGGACTGGTTGCCGCACGGCTATATCATCGTCCACTCATCGTCGCCCGGAACCGGGCTGTCCCAAGGCTGCCCGACCATTGGCGAAGACAACGAATCGCTCGCCCCCAAGGCGGTAATCGACTGGTTAAATCACCGGGCTCCTGGCTATACCAGCCTTGAGGGTAATCAGCAGGTCAAGGCTTATTGGTCTACCGGAAAGGTGGGAATGACCGGCACCTCTCATCCGGGGACACTCGCCCTGGCCGCCGCGACCACGGGAGTCCCCGGTCTCGAAGTCATCATTCCCATCGCCCCCAACACCTCGCCTTATCACTACTACCGATCCAACGGTTTGGTTCGACATCCCTACGGCTACCTGGGCGAAGACATCGATAATCTTTATGACTACGTCCACAGTGGAAACGAGGCAAGACGGAATTACTGCGATGCGGTCGTCCGCGACGGTGACATGTTGACCCGGTTCGACAGACTCCATGGCGATGATAACGAATTCTGGCGAAAGCGCGATTACCTTTTGGATTTGGGCCCGTTGAAGGCGGCGGTCCTCATGTCCCATGCGTTCAACGATTGGAATGTCGTCCCCGAGCATAGCAACCGCATCTACCAGGCCCTCAAACCGAAGCCGGTCACCGCCAAGATTTTTTATCATCAAGGAGGCCACGGCGGAGGGCCTCCTAAGACGATGATGAACCGTTGGTTCGCCCGCTACCTTCATGATGTCGAGAACGAGGTTGAATCCGGACCCCGGGCCTGGATCGTGCGAGAAAACGATCCCCGGAGCGAACCGACTCCCTACCCGGATTATCCCCATCCCGATCGCTCCCCCGTGACACTTCATCTGGTTTCGGGTAGTCCCCAACGAGGTCAATTGAGCCTGGAAAGGGTCGACAATTCCAATCACGAAACCTTCGTCGATAATGTCTCCTTCTCGGGCTCGATGCTGGCACAGGCCGAATGGACCGATCACCGACTCATCTATGTCAGTCCCACGCTGAAGGCCCCACTTCATCTCTCCGGCACGGCCCGAGTTACCATCAGAATGGCAAGTAGCAAGCCCGCTGCCAATCTTTCGGTCTGGCTGCTCTCCCTTCCCTGGAATTCCGACCGCAATGCCAAACTCACCGAAAACCTCATCACTCGAGGTTGGGCAGACCCGCAAAATTTCCGGTCCATGAGTGAAAGCGAACCCCTCACCCCCGGCCGCTTTTACGAAATCTCTTTTGATCTTCAACCGGACGATCAAATCATTCCCGTCGAACAACAGATCGGGTTCATGATTTTTTCGAGTGATCGCGACTTCACCCTCCATCCGACTCCGGGCACTCGCCTTACCATTGATCCCAACGCCACCTCCATCCGCTTGCCCGTCGTAGGAGGGGCGGAGGCCTTAGCACGGTCATTTGAAAGCCGATCACGCTAGATTCCCAATCCCCCAGGGACAACGGGATCAGCCGCCCCCCCTGATCCTAGGGTCGGGGCCCTGGGCTGAGGTGCTCCAACAGATAGCGGACCATGTGCATACGTAAGTGTACCGACGTGCCTTTGCCCTCGCGAATCCCATGGTTCCGATTGGGATAAACCATATAATCAAATGGCTTCCCCAATTCGATCAAGCGGTCGACGAGGCCCTCAACGATTTCCAGGTGGGTATTGGTTTCGCCCGACCCGTGTACGATCAGCAGATCACCCTGCAACCCCTCGGCAGAATTAAGCGGAGCGGACCGGCGATAGCCATCAACGTTGGTCTCGCGGGTCTCCATGTAGATTTCCTGGAACCAGGCGTTGTAGAGATGAGGTTGTGGTTTGGGGGCAACCGCGATTCCCATTCGATAAACCCCGGGCTCCCGAAACATGGCGTTGAGCGTATTCGAACCACCACCGCTCCACCCCCAGATTCCGATCCGATCCACGTCAACAAAGGAAAACCGACGGGCGAGTTCCTTCACTCCCTGCGCCTGCTCCCGGGTGGACAGCGGCCCGAGACTGCCGAAGACGGCGCGCCGCCAGGCGGCGCCCTTGGGTGCCGGCGTCCCGCGATTGTCGATCGAAACGACAAGATAGCCCAAGTCCGCAACCGCTCGATGGAACTGGGCATGCACATTCCCCCAAGCATCGACGACGGTTTGGGCATGAGGCTCCCCATAAACATAGACCAACACCGGATATCGGCGCCTTGGATCGAATCCCGATGGCTTGAGCATCCAGGCGTCCATCACCACGCCATTGGCGATCTCCAATTCAAAAAACTCGGTCGGGCGCTCAATCAGCCCCTCCATTCTTTCTCGTATGGCTCGGTTGTTCTCGAGCCCCCGGACCACGCGATGCTCCTCAAGTGCCACCAAATCGGTAACGGGAGGCGCGTCGAAGCGCGAGTAGGTGTGGAATGCCCATTTCGAATCGGGAGAGATGACGTAGTCATGAGTGCCCGCTTGCCCCTCAGGCGTGACTCGTTCCGGTCGGCCACGGCCGTCGAGCGGGGTTCGGAACAGATACTTCTGAGTCCCGTTTTCCGGGGAGGCGTAAAAGTAAAACCATCCGCCGGTGTGATCCACCTTGGCCCGCTCAATGATGTCATAATTCCCGGGGGTTAACAGCCGTTCCTCCTTACCTTCCCGGGAATAGCGATAGGCGTGGCGCCAACCATCCTTCTCAGTGATCACCATGAACGCACGCCCGTCATCAAGCCACTCCAGACCGACATTCTTCCGGTAACTGGCCACCACCCATGCGGGATCGGACTCCCGGAAAACAGGGGTGACGTTTCCCGAGTCGAGGTCAACCAGGAGAAACTCACGTTGGTCCCGAAACCGACTCAATTTCTCGACCAGGACCTCGTGAGAATTCTCGGCCCAACCCACCTGTCCCAGATAGAAGCCCTCCTCCGGCGCGCGAACCGGGAGCCACAAGACCTCACCACTTCCGGCGTCGGCAACCCCCACCTTGAGTTGGGCGATGGAACCGCCCACCCTGGCAAAACGGGTTTCTTTCAACGTCGGATAACTAGGTTCCCCAGGAATCAACATCGATCGTAAGCGCACCCGAGATTGATCGGATTGAACGAAGACAATCCGCCGGCCATCGGGACTCCAACTGGCCCGCCCCGTCGAGATCCCTTCACCTTGATCGCCGATATCGATCGACTCCCCCGTCATCAAATCCCGGATGCTGAGATGCCCACCCCGGGAAACAAGTTGACGGCGTCCGTCTGGAGAAAGGGTTTCCTCATTCATCCCATGTCCTTGCCTCGATGGGGCCCATTCCGTTCGCTCCCCCGTCGCAACGTCGTAACTATACCACGCAGCACCCTCTCCTTTGCTGCGTTGCTCTAAGACTCGATAGCCTGAACTGTCTGGAAGCCAGACCCCCTGGAATCGACGGGCTCGAAACGCCCCCACTTCATAGATTGCTTTCAAGCGGGGATGGATCTCTTTGAGCGCCGTCCGGACGGCTTCCTGAGCATGAACTTTGTCAGCACCCAACAAAGTGGCCACGCACGAAATCAGACCTAAAGGTTTTTTCATGGCAGATAATCGACTTGCAAATCCACATTGAACAATCCCCATCCGAAATCGATTCTTGAATTAAATCAATCCGGAGGAGCCGTTCTTTGCGGTCCCGCCGGGAAACAGGTGAACGCTGAGCAGTGCCCCCCACCCTCACCCGGCGCGATGTCGCCGAGAAGACAGGCAGAATGTTTGCGAGCTCTTTTCTGGCATTCCCGGCGGCTCGAGATCTCCTTAACCCTGTCGACCTTGCATTATTACATGAGAACCGCTAGCGTCCCACCCAATCCACAAACAAAGCAGGCTAAGGTTGGAACGCACCACCCGGAAGGACAGATGAGGTCCCATCCTTAGGAAGCGACCCGCTCTTGTTATCTAGTAAGCAATATGAATCGATTCAAAACCCGACCGGACTGGTCATTTCTCAGAACAATCTCACGATTAATCCTGATCGCTTGCCTCTCATCGGGGTTCTTGTCACTCGCGGAGGAGCCTTTCGTCGAGGAATTCGACGGCCCTGAACTGGATGAATCATGGATGATTTTCGACAAGGAGGGCGATACCCACAAAGGCTTCACTGGAAAGGGCGAGTACGAAATCGTTGATTCACAATCGACGGCTGATGCCGGTCTCGGACGGGCGCTTTCGGGAACCGGAGACTTCACGGCCGATGTCTCCCTTCGCCTCCAGGACTTCTTCGAGGGACGCGCCGATTTCAAGTTTCGTTTTCTCGCCCCCAAATTCATGGAGCTCGTTTTCAACTCAAACGACCTCATTCGCGTTTACTCGGGTGAACGCGGCGGCAACGCCGTCAGTCTCCCCGCCTTTGGTTATCCGGGAGATGCTCCGATGCACATTCGCTTTTCCTGGACCGAGTCAAGCGGCACGATGAGGGTCGGTGTGGCCATCGAGGAGGACCCGCTGCAGTTGATCACGACCATCGACGGTCTGACAGGCTTTCAACCGACCCGAGTGGACATGGTCCTCTTTCGGATTGGCCCCGGGGATCACAGCCCTCGATTATTTCTCGATCGCTTCGAAATCCTCGATGAAGCCCTCCCCGTTGGGATTCCCGCCTTCAGCGATGATTTCTCGGGCCCCGACCTTGGGGAAGGATGGAGCCCCTTAGATAACGAAGACGGGGCCACCCAGATCGGATTTGCGGACGGTCGCTACGAGATCAAGGATAATCAGAAAGGCGGGGATGCCGGCGTTCGTCGCCCCGTTGGCGGCACGGGCAGCTTTACCGCCACAGCCCGCCTCACGCTCCAGGATTTCGCCGGATCCAACTCGGATTTCAAATTCCGATTTTTAGGCGGCAAGTTTATCGAGGTGGTCTACAACAGTTTTGACGATATCCGGGTCTTTTCCGGGGAAGTGGGAGGCAATATCGGCCGCTTCAACAAAGTGGGTTTCCAGGATGGAGATGTCCTCGATTTCAAAATGGCTTTCGACAGCGTGACGGGCACCGTCCAAGTCGGGTTCGCCCAAAACGGCGGCCCGATGATTCTTCTAGCGGAGGAATCCAGCCTTTTTGGTTTCGAACCGAAAAACGTGGATCTCATGCTTTTCAAGTTCGGGGACGGCAACGGCAATGCCCCCCGGCTCCTCCTCGACCAGTTTGAGCTCAACAGTGGTTACCTCCCCCTGGCCGTCGAACCGTTCACCGACGACTTCGATGGCCCGGCGCTGGCAGCTGCCTGGAACCCCGTTGGAAACGAGGCTGGCCAAGCGGGCTTCTTGGATGGCGGTCACTACGAAATCAAGGGCGGTGAGGGCGACGAGTCCAACGGGCTCCGACTCCGACTCCCCGCTCCGGGCAGCGTCACGGTGGACCTGATGGCGAAGTTGACTGGCTTTTCGGGTTCGGACGCAGACTTCCGGCTCCGACTCCCTGGCCCGGGCGACACTCAGCTCGCCTTCGGAGGCGATGGATCCCTCCGAGTTTTTTCTCAGGAAAAAGGGGGCGAAATTCTCAAGCTCGATGATTTCAACCTCGGTAATGATGAACCGCTGGACGTTCGAATCGCCTGGAATGCCGATTCCCTCGCCCTCGAAATGGGGGTCGCAAAGAACGGCGAAGATCTGGAATTGATCGTCAGCGAGTTTGATGTCTCATCGTTTGATCCTCGTTCGCTCGAAATCCTGCTTTCCAACAGCGGCGAAACAAGTCTGATGCTGGATAAAATCGCCGTGCGACAGGGATTTGCGGCCGTTCCCGTGGAACGGATCGAACCCTTCGTCGACGAGTTCGACGGTCCCGACTTGTCTCTGGACTGGGCGGAGCTCGACGACGTCGCTCAGATCGGGTTTTCCGACGGTCTCTATCAGTTTTCCGATCCCTCCCGCTCGGCCGGAGTGGCCGGCATCCAAACCCCCATCATCGGGGGAGGCAGTTTCACCGTGGATGCAGATATCATTTTTAATGAGTTCTTGGGAACGGGCTCGGACTTCAAGATTCGGCTTTTTGGGGGAGCCTTCATCGAACTGGTCTACAACAGTTTCGACGACATCCGGGTCCACTCTGGAGAGAAAGGTCCGATCAACCGGATCAACAAGGTCGGGATCACCCATGGGGTGCCGGTTCACTTTCGCTTCATCTGGAACGAGGCCATCGGAACGGCCCAATACGGAATGATGATCAATGACGGTCCGTGGACCATCATCGGGACGGCAACCGGGTTAACCGACTTCACTCCCAATTCGGTTGATATGGTGATGTTTAAATTCGGAGATGGTCCGGTGCCATTAGTATCGATTGATCGATTCGAACTCCGACCCGGCGTGTTCGAGATGCCCACGACACCTCCGGTTCAGCCTTTTCAAGATTCATTCGACGGTCCCGACCTGGCGGAGGGTTGGTCGCTCATCGACGACAGCACCGATGCACAAGTCGGCTTCAGTGATGGCCGTTATCAGGTTCAGGATCCCTCGACCTCGGCGGGAGCCGCTGGAATCCAGCGAAAACTCGTGGGGATGGGCGGCAGCTTTACCGCCGACCTCGCGGTCCGCCTGGATCAGTTCTCCGGTTCGAATTCAGACTTCAAATTCCGCTTTCTCGGAGGACGCTTCTTGGAAATCGTCTACAACAGTTTCGACGATCTCCGCGTGTTCTCTCAGGAACGGGGCGAAAATGTCGCCCGACTCCAAGGGGTTGGCATCCAGGATGGGGACGACCTGCAGCTTCGCCTGATCTGGGATGATTCCGCCAAGGAGGCGGTTGTCGGATTGGCCGTCGGGAGCGATCCCATGATGGAAATTGCCCGGGTCGCCGATCTCAAAGAATTCGGACCAGCAACGGTCGACTTCATTCTTTTCAAGTTTGGCGAAGGCAACGGCAACACCCCGGCGATGACGATCGATTCGTTCGAGATCACCTCGGCCGTGGTTCCCATCCCGGAAGTGTTGCCACCCGTTGAGGCCTTCGCTGACACCTTCGATGGCCCCGAACTCGGAGAAGGATGGACCCTGAGAGATGAGACTCCGGAAGCTCAAATCGGGTTCAACGATCTTGGCGCCTATCAAGTCAACGAGCCTTCAACCTCTTCCGGAGGCGATGCGGGAATCCGCCGCGCCCTCCCCGGCGGAGGCAGTTTCACCGCCGATTTGGAGCTCCAGTTCCAGGATTTCAGTGAATCCAACTCGGACTTCAAGTTCCGTTTCTTCGGAGGCAAGTTTATCGAGCTCGTCTATAACAGCTTTGATGACATCCGGGTCTTTTCCGCCGAAAAGGGCGGTAACGTCAATCGCATCAACAAGGTCGGGATCACCGACGGGGTTCCCCTGCATTTCCGCTTCACCTGGGACGCCGAAGGAGGCACCGCCACCTTCACCCTCTCCATTGACGGGGGGGCAATGCAGGAAATCGCCAGTGCCGACGGGTTGACGGCCTTCACCCCGGACACGGTCGATTTCGTCATGTTCAAGTTTGGGGAAGGCAACGGCAACACCCCCAAGATGTTGATCGATCGCTTCGAGATCCAACCGGGGATCGCTCCTCCGCCCGGGGCCGGCATGCTTGCACCGGTTGAGATCACCGGCATCGACCTTTCGGGTGACGCCGCTCTGACCGCAACCATTACTTGGACGTCAGCCCCCGGGGAATCCTACAATGTCGAGTGGTCAGAGAACCTCATCGACTGGAGTGAACTTGCCAGCGGTATCTCCTCGGCAGGCGATGAAACCAGCGCGAGCGAAATGGAGATTCCTCAGGAAGTTTCTCACCGCTTCTACCGGGTGCTTCGAAGCAGCCCCTAGCCGCCTGGATTGAAGGGTGCCGGCGGCGTCTGCAGACTCCGTCGGCACCCATCCCTTACCAAGCGCCCCGAACCACCACACCTCTGCCTAATGACGCGAGCGGAGTTGCTCGAGCCTCTCCGTCCACTTCGGACTCTTCCGGGCACTGAGGAGCACAATATTATCCAGAGCCATCGCTTCAACATCGCTCCGGATCGTCAAGGTGGTTCGTTCTTCCTTCAACTGGGGATACTGCACGGAGACGACGTGTTGATGATCAACGTGAGCCAGAAGATGTTCCCCGACAAACTCCACCGTCAACGTATACCAACGGTCGGGCTCAAATGCATAGGCGCACTCATTCCTCGCTTTACCCATCTCCCCTGAGACCTCGAGCGAAAACCCATTGGCGCCAATCGAGATAACGGACCGAGCCTTGCCATCCGTCTTGGCTACCAACCGCAGATCCCCCGACCCTCGACGTCGGAAATCGATTCGGACAATCGCCTCTTTCAAGGTGAGTTCATTCACTTGAACCCATCTGGTTTCTTCATCGCTCGGGGTGCTCACCAGGGCCCCTGAGGCGACCGACATGCCCCCTGAAACGGTAAGGCGCCGACTGGTCCGCCCCGAGAAATGCTCGGCAAACTCGAGTTGGCCAGCCTCGCTGAGCAGAGGTGGCGAGGGGCGGCACGCCCCGACGCGAACCCGCCAGGCTTCGAGTTGATCACTGAGTTCTCCGAGTTTCAAAGGATTCTCACCAGCCAGGTTGACTTGCTCCGAAGGATCCTGCCCCAGGTGATAGAGCTCGGGTTCCCTTGTCGCAAAGCGCTCGATCATCTTCCAATCACCCTTTTGGATGGCACCCCCGCTGAA
>DEAY01000301.1 GCA_002348345.1 Verrucomicrobia bacterium UBA2970 | reverse complement strand
ATGCCTTGTCGGTTCGTGAGGTCATGGTTCGCCTCGGGATTGCACCGGATCGGGTGACCACTGAAAGCTGGGGAGAGGATCGTCCCGCAGTGGAGGGCGAGAATGAAGAGGCCTACGGTAAGAACCGACGGGGTGAGTTCGTTCTCTTGCGGCGTTAAGCCTCAATGGGGTGTCTTTAATAAGCGTATCATCATTGGCGTGTCATTTTGCCTCTTTACTATTCGACAGGGGTGAATTAGGTTCGCCCTTGTAGTAATCTATGAAAATGACGTTTTTCGCGATGCTCCAATGGCCCGAGATTCTTGGAATCTTGATCGTCGTTTTGATTTTGTTTGGAGCGAAAAAGCTGCCTGAGTTGGCCCGTGGATTGGGGCAAGGCATCAAGGAGTTCAAGCGAGCAACCCGTGATGTGCAGGACGATTTGCAGCGGGCAATCGACGATGTGGAGCACGAGCCTCCTCCGAGCCCCAGTCATTCCAGCCATTCCTCGAGCCCTACCGAAGGGCCGGCCCCTGTCGAAACGACTAGGACCAGTAGCGAGGGGGATGCCGATATCGAAGCGAAGCGTTCGGCGTTTCACGAAGGTCGTGATTGAAGCTTTGCGCCCGGTGTCAACGGATCCTTTGGATGGTGACGTCCAACCTTAGCGGTTCCCTAACCTTCATTCGTTTTCCGTTCTGATGTCCGATCCTGGTCAGCTGTCTGAGGGGGAGGTGTACCCGGAGTGGGAGGAAGAGGAGGGCGGCGGTCCCGTCAAGACATTCCTGGAGCATCTCGAGGATCTCCGGTGGATGCTGATCAAGTGTGTTTCGGCGGTGCTCATCTCGATGATTTTCTGCCTCGTGGCGAGCAATTTGCTCGTCAGCTTCCTGACTTGGCCTCTGAAGCATGGTTATGAGAATCGGCTTCAAGGGGCGCGTGATGTGAGTCTCTATCTCGGTGATAATCGGCTTGGCATCGTACCGGAGACGGTCGCGACCAATGTCTTCCCGTGGGAACTCAAGGAAGCAGTGAACAAGGTCAACATCGGATTCAAGCAGATTGGTGATGATCTCCTGCTCACCGCGGAACTCGATCCCTCCCACGAGGAACCTCCGGCTTGGTCCCGAGGCGTTCAGTTGAAGAATTACAGCCCTGTCGGGGCCTTCATCGTTGCCTTCCAACTGATGCTTTATGGGGGCTTGGTCGTGGCCTCGCCGTTCGTGATATTTTTCGGGGGCCAGTTCGTGCTTCCCGCCCTGCACATTCACGAAAAACGGTTTCTTTACCAGACGGCCGGCTTCGGATCGGTGTTGTTCGTGCTTGGTGTGGCGTTTTGTTACTTCATTGTGATGCAGATTGCCTTGATGGCGACTGTTCAATTCTCTCAATGGATGGGGTTCGGCGCGGACGAGTGGCGGGCTGAGGATTACATTAGTTTTGTTTGTAAGTTGATGCTGGCGATGGGCTTGAGTTTTCAGCTCCCTGTGGTCCTCTTGACGATGGTGAAAATCGGGTTTTTGGATTATTCGAAGCTCGTTCGTTTCCGACCCTATTGGATTGTGATCAATTTGGCGATTTGTGCTGTCATCACGCCGACCGGCGACCCATTCACGATGGTCTTGATGGCGCTTCCGTTGCAGTTTCTCTACGAACTCAGCGCCTTTATCTCAAGGTTTTGGGAGAAGCGGGACGAAGCCCAAAGCGGAGAGATCGAACCCACCGAGTCGTAGTCGGAGTGGGGAAGAGTGAGTTTTCCGGCCAAGGGCTTGTGCCCACGCTCGTGATGATGAGGGAGCGGGGGGGCTCTCTCTTGATTGCCTGATAAAACAGTCTTTACAAGAGCTCTTCCGACCCATAGCGTTAAGAAAAATTGGTCCATTTATGCGTATTTCCTCGATCGTGATGTGTGTATTGGCGGCGGCATTTTTGTCGACCGGTTGTGCCGGTCCTGAGCGTAAGCTTGGGCGTGGTTTGACAAACCTTGCGGAAGTTTCCCGCCTGGGAGAGCTCCGCCGATCCATGGAGCAGCGGGCGATCTGGGACAGTCCGGAGCAGGGAATGTCTCGCGGGTTCATTTCGGGTGTTTCAAATACGGTCAAGCGCACGGCGGTGGGTGCCTATGAAGTGGTGACCTTCCCGATTCCGAAGTACGACGAGCCGATCATTGAGCCCGAGTGGGGGGTTTATCCTGACAATTACAAGCCGAATCTGCTCTCCGATTCGACCTTTGCGACGGACGGGGCTCTGGGTTTCAGCGGGGGTGATATTGCCCCGTTCTTGCCCGGAAGCCGCTTCAAGGTTTTCGATTACTAATCTCCAACAAGAATGCTCGGGCGCCGACACTGATGTCGGCGCTTTTTTTTTCGATGCTCTCGGTTCGTTCAGGATGCAAGATCAATCTTTTTTTGAATGTTCTCGCCCGGCGATCGGACGGGTTCCATGAAGTGGAAACGGTCATGCAGCCGCTGGGACTGTATGATGAAATCGGCATTCGTCGAACCGACACCAAGGGCGTCGAGCTCAAATGTTCTCATCCGGCCGTTCCCCTAGGGCCTGATAATCTGATTTGTCGAGCGGCTCGCCTTTTTCAAAGCGCGACGGGGCGGGAGGAGGACGGCCTGGAAATCGAATTGCAGAAGCATCTTCCGGTTGCTGCGGGAATCGGAGCCGGAAGTGGCAACGCGGCCGCGACCCTGTTGGGTTTGAGGAGGCTCTATGATGAAAGAGTCAGCGAAGAGCGCCTCTGGGCCATGGCGGCGGAGCTCGGATCCGATGTTCCGTTCTTCCTGTCACCATGCACCACCGTGGCCAGGGGACGGGGAGAACAGGTCCAACGGCTTCCGAGCGTTGCGATGTTCCGGGACGCCTATGCCATCTTGGTCAATCCGGGATTCGGAGTTTCCACCCCATGGGCCTACCAAAACCTGAGCTTGAACGAGCCGGGATCTCAGGCATCGACGTCACTGGAAGTCTTCCTTGAGATTCTCCAAACCGGTCACTGGAAGAGGCTGACGCAATCCGTGTTCAATTCTCTTGAGGAACCGGTCCTGCAAAAGTATCCGGTATTGGGAGTGATTCGTGACGTGCTGATTGAGGCCGGAGCGGATTGCGCTCGAATGTCTGGGTCCGGAGCTACGGTGTTCGGGCTCGTTCAATCTCGTGAGCAGGGGAAGCAAGTCCTGAGTCGATTTCATGATTGTTACGGCGAGCAATGTTGGTCGCAACTCGTGGCCCTGTCCGGGACAGAGGAATGCTAGTCGATTGTTAGCTCGCGGAGGATCCCCTCCAGTCGTTGCCTCAACTGGTCGCGATCATGAGCATCCAGTCGGCGTGGGACCTGCAATGGCGGTGCTGCCACCACTGTGCATTTTGACAACGGGAAGGGGATCTGGAAACGATCCCAGCTATTCAGCGTCCATTTTTGACTGAGGTGATAGGAAACCGGTAAAATAGGGAGTCCCGTCAACTGCGCGATGGACAGGATGCCGTCTTTGAGCGCGTAGCGGGGTCCTCTGGGGCCATCAGGCGTAATCGCGAGATCGAACCCCTCCTCCGCCGATTGGATCAATTCCTTGAGGGCTTGGGCGCCCCGTCGACTGCTCGAGCCCCGAATGGGGCGGACCTGAAAGTTCCTCAGAATCTCGGCAAGGGTGGCCCCGTCCTGGCTGGCACTGACGAGTGCCGCCATTCGGTGTCCATGGAGCTGCTTCGAGACCATCCGCTGGTAGAGGGTGAGGCTGAGTGCCAGTCGATTGTGCCAAATGACGATGATGAAGGGGCCATCACGAAGGGAGCGGAGTCTTTCGGAAAGTTCGGTATCGTCGTAACGAATGGTTCGGGCAAGAAACCGGATCAGTCCCGTGGCGAGTCGAGCAACCGCGCGCTGACTCAGGGTGGCTTGGTGGGGTTTTGGGCTTCGAGGCTGGCTGCGGTTGGTCATGAGTGGGGTGACAAACTCGCCTTGATGAGTTCGTCGAGCCCAGCCTTGGGACCGAGCATTTTTTGAGCGCCAGCGACCCGGGTGGCTGCTTCCGAAGGCTTGTAGCCCAACTGGGTCAGGGCGGCGATGGCGTCCTCTGCAATGGGGTCGGACTTCGGGGATGACGTGGGGGTTGCGACCGCTTGGAGGAAGGGGATGCTGGCAATTTTGTCTTTCAGTTCCACGACGATTCGCTCGGCGGTTTTTTTCCCGAGACCCGAGATTTGAGAAAGCCGCTTGGTATCGGCCCCTTTGACCGAGGAGACGAAATCCGAGGGAGTCATGCTGCTCAGGACGTTCAGTGCGATCTTGGGTCCGATACCGCTCACCGCGCCAACGAGGAGACGAAACAGCTCCCGCTCCTCCCGGGTATAAAAGCCAAAGAGAAGTTGGGCATCCTCTCGAACGATGAAGTGGGTGAGCAGTTGAATGGATTGTCCGGGAGCGGGCAGTTTGGCAAAGGATGAACTGGGAATGAGAACTTCGTAGCCGACGCCTTGGACATCAATGATCACATGCCCCGGTGAGGACTCCGCAAGCTGGCCTTTGAGGTGTGTGATCATGAACGTGAAAAGACCGGTTAAATGCGATGGATAGGCTTGGCCGCCGGGGAACGGGATTCAAGGGAAAATGTCATCGCCAGGGCGAGGGCGTCCCCCGCGTCGGGTGCCGGGGTATGATCGAGGGAAAGCATTCTCTCGACCATCTTTGCGACCGCCAGCTTCTGAGCGCCCCCAAAGCCCACAATCGCTTGTTTTACCTTTCGCGCTGCGATTTCGTAAACAGGAATACCGGTGCGGCTGGCAGCGACGATGCTCGCCCCCCGGGCCTGGCCCATGATCAGTGCTGTCTTTGAGTTTTTGGCAAAGAACAATCCCTCGACGACACAGACTTCCGGCCTCTGGCGCTGAATCACGTCACTGATGCCTTCGAAGATCGTATGCAGGCAGCGAGAGTGGGCCCATTTTGGAGCGCATTTGATGGTTCCCGCCTCGAGGTAGCTCATTTGGGAGGCACTCGCACGGATCACGCCGAAACCGGTTCCTCTGAGTGAGGGATCGACCCCAAGAATGCGAAGCGGGCCTTGAGTCGAGGGGCGATCGGGAGCCGCGCCTTCTTCGGTGGCGGGAGTCGCAGGCGGCGAGTGGAGTCGCTTGCTGAGGGATTCGAATGCCTTAGGACTGATGCCCATTCCGTTACAACCGCCACCTATTGGGTCGGTCCGGAGCCTAGGTTGGAGAAAATGTCCCGATAGAATTCAGCGTGGCTCTCCCAAGTCTGAGCGGTAATCCAATTGCCATCGACCACGCTTTGCTGGCGCCTCCATTTTCCTCCGCACTGAGCCACTTCGAAGCGAACGTTTTCATAACAGGTCACCGTCCGGCCCCTCCCCAGTCCGGCTGCGAGCAGGACTTGGATTCCGTGACAGATGGCAAAAAGCCACTTGCCCTGGCGGTCGAAATCCTTCACCAGACGGATGAGCCCCTGGTGATGACGGAGAAACTCAGGGGCTCGCCCCCCGATCAAGAGCATGGGTTCAAATTCCTTGCTCTTGAGCCGAT
>DEAY01000138.1 GCA_002348345.1 Verrucomicrobia bacterium UBA2970 | reverse complement strand
TGACGCGCTGGTGAGTGCCTCGATGGTGGAACATCAGGTGAGCCCCAACGACCGGACGCCGGATCCCGTCTTCCTGAGGCGGATCTACCTCCAGATCGTGGGGCGGATTCCGACGCTTCGGGAAGCCACCCAGTTTCTCCGCTCCTCCTCGGGCACGAAACGACGAGATCTCATTGATCAGCTGCTCAAATCGGAGGGCTATGTCAGCCGAGAATTCAACTACTGGGCGGATCTCCTCCGCATTCAGTCCCGCATGCGAAATGCCCCGGGAAAACCCTATCTCGACTGGGTGAAGCAAGCCTTTCGGGAGAACAAGCCCTACGATGAAATGGTTCGTGAATTGATCACGGCGGAGGGTTACATCTGGGACGATGGGGCGGCGGGCTATTACCTGCGGGATGCGGGAATGCCCCTCGATCATATGGCCAACACCTTTCAGGTGTTTTTGGGGACCCAGCTTGTTTGCGCCCAATGCCACGATCATCCCTATGATGAGTTCACCCAGATCGATTACTACCAGCAGGCCGCCTACATCTATGGCGTGAAGACGACGGATCGGAAAGCCGTCGAGAAGTTCCGAAGTTTTGGGCGACGGAAGAACCTGGATGAGATGTCGGCGGAGACCCGGCGGGTGGCGCGGCAGATGGTGCGACCGTTGCGTTATCGGGTCAATGAAACCCGCTCCAAACTTCGATTGCCCGATGACTACCAGTACGATGATGCCGAGCCCAAATCAGTGATCGAGCCAGACACCATTTTTGGAGACGAGATTCATTTGGACGAGGGGCAAAGCCCGAGGGATGGATACGCCCGTTGGCTGACCTCGGAGGAGAATCCCCGGTTCGCGACGGTGATTGCCAATCGCCTTTGGAAACGAGCGATGGGAGTTGGCATCATCGAGCCCGTGGACGATCTCAGCGATGGCTACTCGCCCTCGCATCCGGGATTGATGGAGTATCTGACCCAACTGATGGTCGACTTGGATTTCAATCTACGGGACTACCTGCGCGTTCTCTACAATACCAACACCTATCAGCGAATGGTGTCGGAAGAGGAATGGGAGGAAGGAACGCCCTACTTCTTCCCCGGGCCGGTGTTGCAACGGATGAGCGCCGAGCAACTTTGGGATTCATTAATGGGGTTGGTGGTCACTGATTTGGATGAGCGTCCAGGGAACCCGGGTCGGAACCAGAGATATGGCCAAGCGCAGGACCTGGTGGGGATGGAGCCCAAAGAGATTCTCGGCCTGGCCGAAAAACGGTCCGAGGCCACCAAGAGGGGTCGGGCATTGCGTGAGCAGCAACAAGCCCTTCGCCGGCGGTTGAAGGTGGCTGAGCGAAACAATCGCAAGGGGCAGGTGCGTCAGTTGCGGGAACAACAGGACGCCCTGAGTAAAGAAATCCGGCGGGTCAACAATCAGGCCCGCTACGGGCGAAGAAACGGTCGCAACCGGCGGCCGCAATCCGATGACCCGCGATGGAAGGGGATTCCCTCCGAGATGGTTCGCGCCTCTGAGATTCAGTCGCCGGCACCGCCGCGACATTTCCTTCGGCAGTTTGGTCAATCGGATCGTGAAACGATTGAAAACGCCAATGACGAGGCGAGTGTTCCCCAGATCCTCACCCTCTTGAATGGTCCTTTCTACCAGAGACTCCACCATGAGAAGTCGCTCTACCAAAAGACGCTGGCCCAAGCCGGTCAACCCAATGAGCTTTTGGATGCGATTTATTTGAGCTTGCTGACCCGTTTGCCGAGTCCGGAGGAGCGTGCCCTGATCGTGCCTGAATTGAGGGCGGACCGGAGGACCGTGGTGGCCGATCTCACCTGGGCCCTGCTCAATACGCGTCAATTTAGCTTCGTACAATAGGAGGCCTTATGAAGAAACTGGTCGGATCGCTGGATGATTTATCGCGTCGTGACTTTGCTGGTTATCTGGCGAAGTCCTTCCTTGGGGTGGGGCTGGGAATCCCGTTCCTGCAAGCCAGACTGAGGGCGTCCGAGGCGGAGGGAAGGGCTCCCACTTCGGGGTCGGCCAAGCGGGTGATCTATTTGTACATGTCGGGGGGGATGAGCCACCTGGACACCCTGGATCCGAAAACGAACGAGGAGGTCCGCGGCCCGCTCTCGAGCATTGCCACCCCTGTCGATGGGGTCAGGGTGAGCGAACACATGACCCGGCTCGCGCGCCAAATGCACAAGGTCGCCCTGGTCCGGTCTCTGACCTCCAACCAAGGGGCTCATGAGAGAGGGCGTTATTTCATGCGGACGGGATACACGCAACGGGGGACGATTCGGCATCCGGCGACGGGTGCGTGGGCGCTTCGACTGGGCGGGAAGCTGAATCGAACCTTGCCTGCCTACGTGACCATCGGAGGGGACAGTCGTCACCCGGGGGCGGGATTCATGGAGGCGAAGTATGCGCCGCTTCCCATCGGGGATCCGGATGCGGGACTGCAGAACAGTCGGCTGCCGAAAGGGGTTTCCATGACGACGATGCAGCGTCGTTTGGGAATTGCCAATCGCCTGGATGCGGTCTTCAAGGCTCGGTATAACCAGCGTTCGGTCCGGGCGTACACTGATGCCTACCGGCAGGCCATCTCGTTGATGAGTAGCCAGGACTTACAGGCATTCGATATCAATCGAGAGGCCGAATCCACTCGTGCCGCCTACGGGGACAACGCCTTCGGCCAAGGGTGCTTGCTGGCTCGCAGACTGATTGAAAAGGAGGTTCGTTACGTGGAGGTCTCCTCGGGTGGTTGGGATACCCACCAGAACAATTTCGATCGGATTCGCGACAAGGCGCAGGAATTGGATCAGGCCCTGGGCACGTTGATTGCTGATCTGGATCGGCGGGGCCTGCTGGGCGATACCTTGGTGGTGGTGGCGACCGAGTTTGGTCGAACGCCCAAGATCAATCAGAACACCGGGCGGGACCACTATCCGAAGGCCTTCAGCGGGTTGCTGGCCGGCGGGGGAATCAAGGGAGGGCACGTTCACGGCCTCACCAACGAGAAGGGTGCCGAGGTGATTGAGAATCCCGTCAGCGTTCCCGATTTCAACGCCACCATCGCTGCTGCCCTGGGGCTTCCCCAGGACGAAGTGATTGAGTCCGATTCCGGTCGCCCCTTCACCGTGGCGCACAAAGGGAAACCCATCGAGGGGATCTTCGCCTGACAAATCTTCCGGGTGCCACCGATCACTCCGGTGGCTCCGAAGCGCCCCCGACTTCGGTCTGGATGGTCGGGCCCGTCCCGTAAAGCAGGGAGTCCGGTGAAAAACCGGGTCTTCCACTCGTTGGCCAAAAATCGGCCAAAAGGAAGAGTGCCGGCGGGGCACCGTGGTCTCATTGCTTCACCGAAAGGCCAGTGAGTTCGCTGTCATCCCAGCCTCGTCGGCTGTGATAGCGCCACCAATCCTGTTCATCGGGCATTCGCCTTTCGGTGGCTGCATGACCATCGGCAAAGACCAGATTGAGCTTGTCTTTGTGGGCGGAGATTTGGGGGTTCCAATAAGGCATTTCCCAGAGGAGGACCGCCCTTGAGGGAGCGGCAACCGTCGAGGTCCGGCGACCGCTGACCCGCCGGTCGAGCTCATAAGTTGAGTTGTCCTTTGCCAGATAAATGTGATTCCAAACATAGGTGACGTGGTCGTTGGCCTTGATGAAGTCGTTGAGTCGACCGACGGCCGGATCCTTGGTTTTGATCCCGGTGGGGCAGGTGAACAGCCCTCGACCGGGGCTGACGGGTGTCTTGGAGCGGGTCTGGCTTGATCGATTGGTCTTGTCATTCCTCATCAAGTAGGGCTCCAGGATCTTGGGGAGGTATTCTCTGGCCCCGGGAGACGCATGCGACATGCCCCAGGAACGCCCCCAATTGATGCTCAGTGGAAATCGTTCGTCGTAGTCAAGGCCGTACATCGTAATGGCGATTCCCATCTGCTTCTCGTTATTGAGACAATAGGCCTCCTCTGCCTTGAACTTCGCCTTGCTGAGGGCAGGCAACAGCATCCCCGCCAGGATTGCGATGATGGCAATCACAACCAGTAGCTCGATCAACGTGAACCCCAGAGCCGGGGCTCGAAGCGGACGGGAAGAGGGAGGACAAAGGCTCATGCCCATCTTGTAGGAGAAAACGGCGTTTGACTCAACCCAGTTTAGTTCTCTCCCTGAGGTCCGGGGGGGAGGAACCCGGATGAGGGGCGAGCCCAATCAGGGGTTGAAGAGGATACAGATGGGGCCGGGGACATTGATGAGTCCCCGAGTTTGAAAGGTCAGTTGTCCGTCCGAGGGATCGATCGAAAAGACGGCAATCGTGTTTGAATGAGCGCCGGCCGCGAGAAGCCATTTCCCGCTTGGGTCCAAGTTAATGTTTCGCGGCCACGAGCCCCGAATCGGCTCGACCTCGACGACCTTCAGTTTTCCGGTTCGCTTGTTCGCATGATAAACCGTGACGCTGTCGTGGCCGCGGTTGGCCGAATAAACAAAGCGGCCGTTGGGGTGTACGAGGATCTCCGAGGCCGAGTTGAAGGCTTCCCTTCCTTTGACCTGGGGCGAGAGCGCTCTGACGGTGGAGCGGCGCTCTGCCGTGCCGGCTTTCTCATCATACCGGAACGTGGTGACCGACAGGCTCAGTTCGTTGAGGAGAAAGATAAACTTTCCACCGACTGAGAATCTCATGTGGCGGGGGCCGCCCCCGCTGACCGACTGCCCGACCCCGTGGGGATGGATCATGGGGGGCGTTTGCGAGACTCGATAAATGACGATTTGGTCGAGTCCCAGATCAGGGACGAAGGCGAAGTGGCCGTCCTGGGAGAATCCGGTCCAGTGCGGATGCGGGCTGTCCTGTCGGTTGCCAAAGACCCGTGCGCCGCCCTCGTGTTCGACCAGTTGCGCCCGTTCCCGGAGGGCGCCGTCTTCCTCCAGGGTAAAGAGGGCGGTGGACCCCCCGCCATACTGGGCGGAGAGGAGAAAGCTTCCCGAGGGGTGAACCGAGAGGTGGGCCCCGCCTCCATCGCCGATGGCAACCGTGTTGAGCGGCTCCAACCCCCCGCCATCCTTGATGCGAAAGGCGGCGACGCAGGGGGCGCCGTCATTCGCAACCGCATAAAGCGTCGTTCCCAGGGGATGGAGGGCAAGAAAGCCGGGCGAGCCAATTTCCGCGGCCAGGGAGGGGGGAGTCAACTTGCCGGTTTCCGAATCGAATGTGGAATGGTAGATGCCCTTGGTCTCTCGGCCGCTGGTTCCGAAGTAGACATCGGTCGGGTCCGTCAACCCGCGGGGAGCCGCCGCGAGGACCACGGCGCTGAGAAGGAGGAAAAGTCGGTTCATGAAGAGAGATTAACAAACTGGGTTCACCGGACCATCCCTAAAACGCGGGGAGGGTTAAAGGGTAAGTTTCTCGAACCGTTCCTCGATAAAGGTGGTATTCTGGATTTGCGCAAGCTTGGCGTAGACCCCGTCCTCCTCAATCAAGGATTGGTGGGTTCCTTGTTCAATGATACGCCCCTGGTTCATGACCAGGATCTGGTGGGCATTACGGATGGTACTGAGACGGTGGGCGATGACGAAGGTGGTCCGCCCTTCCATCAATCGTTCCAGGGCCTGCTGAATGAGCTTTTCGGTAGCCGTATCGACGCTGGCGGTTGCCTCATCCAGGATCAGAATCGGACTGTTCTTCAGGAGCGCCCGGGCGATGCTCACCCGCTGTTTTTCGCCCACACTCAGTTTGACGCCCCGTTCTCCGACGTGGGAATCATAGCCCTCCGGCAGTTCGGTGATAAACGAGTGGCAGTTGGCGGCACGGGTCGCCGCAAGCATTTCCTCCTCGGAAGCGTCTAATCGACCGTAGAGAATGTTCTCACGAAGGGTTCCATTGAAGAGGAAAGACTCCTGACTGACGACGCTGATAACGTCACGGAGGGAGGTCAACGAAACCTGAGCGTTGTCTTGCCCATCGATGGTGATGCGACCCTCTGACACCTCGTAGAAGGCGGGAAGGAGATTGACCAAGGATGACTTTCCGGCCCCGGTGGGACCCACCAAGGCGATCATCTCACCGGGTTGCGCGGTCAGGCTGATATCGCGGAGGGTTTCGCGGTCTTCGTTGTATCGAAACGACACGTTCTGGTATTCGATTCGACCTGAGATGGGAGGGGTCAACGGAGTGGTCCGGTTGGGACGCTCTGGCTCCTGATCGAGAATGTCGAACACTCGTTCTCCGGCCGCACGGGCGGCCTGCATCATTTGGTTGAGTCCATGGAGCTTGGAGACGGGGTCATAGAGGTATTTGAGGAAGAAGATGAACCCTACAAATTCACCAACGGAGAGGGTGCCGTTAATGACCTGTTGCCCCCCGACCCAAAAGACGAGAACGGTCCCCAGGGAATTGAAGAAGTTCATGGGAGGGGAATACAGGGCCCATGCCTTCATGACCCCAAGCGTGCTTTGTCGAAGCCCTTCCGCCTTGTCGGCAAAGCGGACCTCCTCGTGTTCCTGCTGTCCGAAGGCTTTGATTTGTCGGATGCCCTGGAGGTTGTCCATCAGAAGAGCGTTCATAGCCGATGAGGCTTTCCGCTGTCGTCGGTAGCGGTGGTGGGCGGTCAAGGTATAGGCGAGCGCGCCGCCGATCAACAGAGGGAAGGGGATCAGGGTGACGAGGGCCAGCGTCACGTTCTTGAAGAAAAGAATCGTCACCACACCGATGACGCTGAGGATGGCGACGGTGCCCTGCTCGGTGCCGTCGATGAGAACACGCTCCACCGAATTAACGTCTTCGATGACCCGAGTCATCAGGTCTCCAGAAGCCCTTTGATCGAAATACTTGACCGGAAGCCGTTGGATTCTCTGATACACTTCGCGGCGCATATCATAAATCACGTGTTGCTCGAAATGATTGTTGATCATGATCCGGAGGCTATTGAAGGCCTCCCGGAAGAAGAACGCACTCACCAGCGCCAGAATCGCCAGGGCGAGTTTTTCGCCCTCTTGCTTGACGATGATGTCATCGATGATGTAGGGCGTCAGGCTGGGGAACACGAAGGTGAAGGCAAGAGAAATGACGGCACAAGCGATGGTCCCCGCCGCCATCAGCTTATAGGGCCGGATGTACTTCAAGACTCTTCGAGCGATCTCCCAGGAAGACCGTCGGCGAGCGCTAAAGGTCGATTGCAGATGAGATGATGCTCCGAGATGCCGCCCCACAGGGGCGGGATCATGGTCGGATTCCCTGGATTGATCAATAGGTGATTTTGGCGGATCTTGGCAAGGGGAGGGGTCGGGTGCGGTCGGGAAGATCAGGTCGGTGCGGGGAGCGTCACGAATTCCTGATTTTTTTTGGAGACAGAGTTGACTCCACCCTGTTGGCTCAGTAGTTTTTCGCTCTTTGGGTTCCAGAGTAGCTCAATGGTAGAGCAGCTGGCTGTTAACCAGCGGGTTGTAGGTTCGAGTCCTACCTCTGGAGCCATTTTCTTTTTGGTGTTTTTCTTGGTAAATCGCTCCGGTTTCCGGCATTCCCAGGGTCTACACCAAAGAATGGGG